>NZ_JBTLQG010000004.1:0-266936 GCF_054461535.1 Flavitalea antarctica | reverse complement strand
GGATTGAAGATAAAGGAGCATGTTCTTCATTAATAGGTATTTCAGTTGATGCAGCACATAGAGGCAAGGGTTATGCCTCAGAAATGCTTCGAATGGCAACCGGTGATTATTTGTCACGATTTCCGGCATCTGTGATTTATGCTCATGTCTTTTTAACCAATAAAGCTTCATATAAAAGTTTTATAAAAGCGGGATTTCAGCTTTTTAAAGAAGAGGAGTTAAATGGCATACCAAGTTTCATTCTAAATCTAAGCCAGGCAAAATATGCTTCAAGACATTAAAATAGGAAACGTTGTTATCGGGCAGGAGCATAAACCGTTCATTATAGCGGAAATGAGTGGTAACCATAACCAGTCCATTGAAAAGGCGTTGTTAATAGTAGATGCCGCGGCGAAAGCAGGTGCACATGCAATAAAACTTCAGACTTATACTGCCGATACATTAACCATAGATGTGAGACACGGAGAGTTTCTGATTGAAGATAAAAAGTCATTATGGGTTGGCAGAAATTTATACGAATTATACCAGGAGGCACATACTCCTTGGGAGTGGCATCAGGAAATATTTAACAGGGCTAAAGAAAAAGGCATGCTTTGCTTTAGCACACCTTTTGACGATACTGCAATAGATTTTCTTGAGCAGCTTGACGCACCAGCGTACAAGATCGCGAGTTTTGAAAATAATCATTTGCCTTTACTCAAAAAAGTAGCACAAACAGGGAAACCGGTAATTATGTCAACCGGTATTTCTACTGTTGCTTCTCTTGATGTAGCGGTGAAAACACTGCGGGAATATGGATGTAAGGATTTGATATTATTAAAATGCACAAGCACCTATCCGGCTACCCCAGAAACTACTAATCTTTTTACTATCCCCCACATGTCTCAATTGTTTGATTGTCATGTTGGTTTATCGGATCATACAATGGGTATAGGTGTGTCAGTGGCCTCAGTTGCTCTGGGCGCAAGAGTAATCGAAAAGCACTTTACCATCAACAGGGCAGAGGGGGGGGTTGACTCAGCCTTTTCAATGGAGCCACAGGAATTCCGGATGCTGGTAGAAGAATCTGAACGAGCGTTTTTAGGCCTTGGTCGTGTTAAATATGGAATCCTGCCAGAGGAGGAAAAAAGCATTGGGTTTAAAAGGTCCATTTATATTGTTGAAGATATTAGTGCCGGCGAAATTTTAACCAAAGAAAATACTCGTATCATCAGACCTGGCTTAGGCTTGTCTCCAGCACTATATGCCGATATGTTGGGTAAGAGAGTAAATCAAAATGTTGCAAAGGGTACACCCTTCAGTTTTGATTTGATAGGATAAATTATGAAGTGTGTAGCCATTATTACAGCGAGAGGTGGAAGTAAACGCATACCTAGAAAGAATATTAAAGATTTTCTAGGAAAGCCCATCATAGCTTATCCAATCGCGGCTGCTATTGAATCAGGGTGTTTCGAGGAGGTAATGGTTTCTACAGATGACCAGGAGATTGCTGATGTCGGCCTTTCTTTAGGTGCAAAAGTGCCATTTATGCGGTCACAAACTAATTCCGATGATTTATCGACAACTGCAGATGTGATCCGGGAAGTACTTAATGACTACCAGGATTTGCAAATTAACTATGAATATTGTTGCTGCATTTATCCAACTGCACCTTTTATAACTAAGGAAACTTTGGCCTTCGCCTATAAAAGATTGATTGAGACAGGAGCTGATTCAGTTGTACCGGTCGTGAGATATAGTTCGCCCATTTTAAGGGCCTTTACTATGGACAATGGAAATTTACAAATGCACTGGCCCGAATATATGACAACCAGAACCCAGGATCTACCTGATTTTTTTCACGACAGTGGCCAGTTCTATTTTCTAAAAGTGGCCGCCTTCCAGCTTTCAAATAAGATTTTTTCATCCAGGAGTGTGGGCCTGGAATTGTTAGAGTCGCAGGTTCAGGATATCGATACATTAGAAGATTGGAAAATCGCAGAGTTAAAGTATAGCCTTATTAATAAGATATGATAGGGATAGTCAATTACGGTATGGGCAACCTGGGATCAGTAAAAAACGCTTTAGATTTTATCGAAGCGCCGTCCAGGATAATTTCTGAGACTGCTGAGTTGAAAATGGTAGACAAAATTTTATTGCCAGGGGTAGGTGCTTTCGGAATGGCAATGGAGAACTTACATCGATTAGGATTTGCGGAAGCGATAAAGGACCTTGTACTCAACACTAAGGTTCCAATTTTGGGTGTGTGCCTGGGAATGCAGTTGTTGTTTGAAAGCAGTATTGAACACGGGTGCCATGAGGGTTTAGGTTTAATTAAAGGCAAGGTAAATTCATTTAAGGATGTTGTTTCCGGTTTGCCTATTCCACATATGGGATGGAATTCTGTCGAATTCAATCCAGGCGCCAGGCTGTTTAAATCAATTGGCCCATCGCCGAATATGTATTTTGTGCATAGTTATTTCTGCAAGGCTGATGCTGAAAATGATGTATCAGGCACAACGGAATATGGTATTCGTTTTCAAAGTAGCGTTGAATCGGGTCACATCTTTGGGTGCCAGTTTCACCCGGAAAAAAGTCAGAAAGACGGTTTAATGATTTACAAAAATTTCAATAGTCTCTGAGTTGCTGAAAACCCGTTTAATACCAGTATTATACATTAAGAATGGCCTCATTGTCAGAAGTGAGGGCTTCTCTTATCATCAGAATATCGGAAATATCATTAATGAAGCCAAGAGATACAATGATTGGGATGTAGATGAACTTATCTACATAGACATCAGCCGCGAAAAGTATTATGATATTCGTCGTGATGATCACAAGATAAAATCATACAGTTCAATTACAGAAATCATTGAACGAATTTCGAAGGTCTGTTTCATGCCTCTAACATTTGGGGGCGGAATAAAAACAATTGATGACATAGACCTAAGAATTCGAAATGGTGCAGATAAAGTTAGCATAAACACGCAGGCGTTCGAAAATCCTGGTCTTATCCGGGAGGCTGCGTTAAAATATGGAAACCAATGTGTAGTTGTCTCAATCGATTATAAGATCATTGAAAACGTTCCCGTTGTGTTTACACATTTTGGTCAACAGAATACCAACATGACTTTGTGGGAATGGGCGGAACGTTGTGAAGATGCAGGGGCAGGTGAACTTCTAATAAATTCAATAGATCGTGACGGCAAGGCTAATGGATTCGATACAGATACAATCAAGAAATTGTCCGAGGAATCCAAACTTCCAATTGTTGCCTGCGGCGGAGCCGGTGATCCGTATGATTTCGTTGATGTTGCCCAGGAAACCAGGGTTTCAGGAATTGCAGCAGGGAACATATTTCATTTTACAGAAAGAAGTTATCCACGGGTAAAAGAATTAATGAAAAAAAATAAAATTAATGTCAGATAAAAATACTGATTTAAACCCTGGTGGATTGCCAAGGATGAGATATTGCAAAAAATGCGTCTATCCTGCCAGTTCTGCTGTTCCTCTTGCATTTGATGAACGTGGAATATGTTCCGGGTGCAGGACGGCAGAGCAAACTGTCGATATTGACTGGGACCGACGAAGAAAAATTTTCGAAAGAATCATTGAGGAATACAAGTCAGCTGATGGCTCGAACTATGATTGCATCATTCCAGTCAGCGGGGGGAAAGATAGCTATTGGCAGATCCACCTCATAAAATCATACGGATTAAACCCGTTGCTGGTCACCTATCATGGCAACAATTACACGCCAACCGGAATGAAGAATCTATTAAACATGCGCGAGGTGTTTAACTGCGATCATGTTTTCTTTACCCCAAATATCAATGTACTAAAAAAGATGAACCGCCTCGGTCAGCTGATGATGGGTGACATGAACTGGCACGCGCATGCGGGAATCTTCACCTATCCAATCCAGGTTGCAGTACAGCAAAGGGTTCCACTTATGATCTGGGGAGAACACGGCTTTATGGATCTTGGAGGAATGCACTCGTATAATGACCTCGTTGAATTTACTTACCGTTACCGTCATGAACACTGCCTGAGAGGTTATGAGTGGACCGACTTTGTAGCTGCAGCGGGTCAGTATAACGAACAATTGGATCGAAAGGATTTACTGCCATGGGTCTATCCTGATGATAAGGATATTGAGCAAGTGGGGGTACGGGGTTTATTTATATCTAATTACTTCAAATGGGATGCTAATGTACACGGACCGTTGATGATTGAAAAGTATGGTTTTAAAGAAGCCGAACAACCATTTGAACGAACTTATCGAAGAATGTCAAATCTTGATGATATGCATGAAAACGGCATTCACGACTACATGAAATTTGTTAAGTTTGGCTATGGGCGGGCTACTGACCATGTCTGTAAAGATATCAGGGCAGGAAAAATGACACGGGAAGAGGGAATGGAAATAATCATGAAAATGGATCCTATAAAATCATCGGATTTGTGGAGGTGGCTTGACTATACTGGATGGACAGAAAATAAGTTTGATGAGATAGCAGATTCTTTTCGTGATCCGCGCGTTTGGTGGATCAAGAACGGTGAGTGGTGGAAAGACAATATTAATGGTGTACCATCTTCATTCGGGAAAGTTAACTTAACAAGCCAACAACAGGCAAGGTATAAAGTGATTTCATTATTGACAGAAATTTGAATTAAGAATGAGCCAGCTAATAAAAGAAAATGAAATTCGTCCTGAAGAACTAATGAATGGTCAGCAAGTAGCTATGACTATTGATATCGGAAGGCTCTTAATTCATGCAGGTGACTTTGTACACGTGGATTGTCCGGCTTGTGAATCATCGAAGAGTTCTGCGAAATATCAAAAATATGGGTTAAGCTTTGTCGAATGTAATGTATGCCAGACAATCTATACTAATCCCAGGCCCAGTGAAAAAGTATTGGAGGAATTTTACAAGCACTCAAAAAATTACGAGTATTGGAATAAATTCATCTTTCCTGCCTCTGAAAATGCGAGAAGGGAAAAAATTTTTGTTCCAAGAGTAGACGAAACAATCAAATTTTGTCAGAAGTACGGAATCAAAACAAACTCGTTACTTGAGATTGGTGCCGCTTTTGGTACTTTCTGTGTTGAGATGAAATGTCGAAATTTTTTTGATCGCATTGTTGCCATTGAACCGACTCCTGGTTTGGCACGAACTCTTAGAGAAAAAGGGATAGAAGTTATCGAAGATGTTGTCGAGAACATTGAAATTGAGGCTGAAAAATTTGATGTTGTTGTAAATTTTGAAGTCATTGAACATATTTTTTCACCAGCAGCCTTTATTCGCCATTGTCACAGGTTCTTGAAGAAGGGAGGTCTGTTCCTGATAACATGTCCAAATGGAAAAGGTTTCGACTTCGAAGTTTTAGGTGAGAAATGCAATAGTTTAGACCATGAGCACTTAAACTATTTTAACCCAGTTTCATTAGGCATATTATTAAAAGCTAGTGGGTTCGAAATACTTGAAACTTTAACGCCTGGGAAACTTGATGCAGAATTAGTAAGAAAAAAAGTGTTATCTGGAGAATTTAGCCTCGAAGATCAGCCATTCCTTAAAAGGGTCCTTGTTGACAGATGGAATGAGGTGGGCCAAGAATTTCAAAATTTTCTTTCTACAAGTGGTTTGTCGTCAAATCTGTGGATTGTTGCTAGATCTGTGTAAAGAGCAGAGTGCCATTTGAGCTAGTAAGATAGATTTTTCATAAATAAAACTATATGCAATGAGGCTTGATAGGTTATTAAAAAAGCAAGGCTATGTGGTAATACCGAGTGTTCTGACTTCTGAAGAGGTCAGCAAGGCAAGGGTATTGCTAACTAATATTTTTGCGACGAAGTCACCTTACAAAGGAGATATAGTGAATGTGCCCCCATATGGTAATGCATACGTTGATGTGTTCACACGGTACAAAGAACTAAGATGGATACTATTTAACTCAAAGCTAATTACACCATTAAAGCAGATTCTGGGTGACGACTTTATATTTATACCTGAAACGGCTATTCACGATTCCGGATTCGGTGGTTGGCACAAAGACACGACATCTCAAGAAAGTCGTGGTAAGCTTTTTCAATGGGAGCCAGATTTTTTAATGGTCCAGGTTGGAATTTATTTACAACCCAATGGAATCTATGGTGGAGGGCTTGATGTCATTCCGTTTTCACATAAGAAACGTGATCGTTATGCTAACGTGTTAAAGCCTAAGCTTACAGAAAGGATTCGCAACAAAATGTATCGTATGAAAATCGGTTCTAATCCATATAATGAGTACACCATTCCCAGCAAAGCGGGGGATATGATTGTTTTTGATTTAAGATTAGATCATAAAGCATCTTTTCCCCTTAAGAAACCCATACCGGAAGAACACAGAAAACTTGCAATTTTTATGATTGCAAGTGCTAATAACAGGCATGCTCAGAATTATGTTGACTATATTTCAAGTAGGGAGGACTATCATTATTTACAGAATCATGAATACCCAGAGGATTTAATACAAGAGGCTGCCGAAAAATCTATTACGTTGTTTCCAGTGAAACAAACAATAAAAAGCACTTGAATGCAAGTCTTTGCTGATTCTGATTTAAACGATATTTTTCGGATTGAGGAGCCGATTCCTATCGCAGATGTGCCATATTGGACCTGTGAGTATTATGGGTTTGGTAAATGGCTACGGAAATACGGGTTTTATCCTAAGAAGTTGCCTATTCGGATTTACACGGATCACAGTGGACCAAGTATACTAACAACTTTTAACCATTTCGAGTTGAGCAATTCTGCCGAAGCAATTATGTTTCACTCACCGGAAGTGTTGAATCAATGGAAACAGGAGCATTCTAAACCAGCATACAATTTATACTCTCCGTTTGTATTTTATAGAAGGAAAAATAAGGTAACTCTTTCAACAGAGGCGTTGGGGACATTGGCTTACCCCGCGCATACCATACCTGAATTAAGTGATTTGTCCAATATCCATGATTATATTCAACAGCTAAAGAATCTCCCAGATCAATATCAGCCAGTGAGCATTTCGCTTCATTTTCATGATCTAAATAAAGGGTTACATCAAGAGTTTATTAAACAAGGATTTAAAGTCTATACGGCCGGAAATCCAGCTGATTATAAGTTTACAGAAAGGTATTATTCAATTCTTCGAAATTTTAGGTACACGACCTCAAACATATTAGGGTCATATTCTTTTTACTCAATAGAAATGGGCATTCCGTTTTTTCTCGTTGGTAATGAGCCGATTTATGAGATAAACGAAAATTCGATTCTTGCGCTAGAGGCACTTAAATCTGTCCAAAATTTTGACCCCATTGTCAAGCGAATGACATTACTATTTAGAAATACGACTAATGCTATTTCCGACCAACAAAAGAGAGAGGTGGAGACTACCTTGGGGCTATACCATGGTATTGGTCGTTTGCATATGAGTTTTCTTCTTTATAAATGTTGGTTACGATTTGAGATTAAAAATTTCAAGATCCGCGAAAAACTAAAACTATTAGTTCGTCGGGTACGGGGGATTTAATAGAGTTATTGATAACTATTAACGGAGATTTTGATGGT
The DNA here is from genome assembly GCF_054461535.1 of Flavitalea antarctica. Taxonomy (NCBI): domain Bacteria; kingdom Pseudomonadati; phylum Bacteroidota; class Chitinophagia; order Chitinophagales; family Chitinophagaceae; genus Flavitalea; species Flavitalea antarctica. Next base: position 259,368 of record NZ_JBTLQG010000004.1, on the reverse strand, counting down.
TTGATTAGTTTTTGTGGAAAGGTAACAATTTCGCAGTTTAACCGATGATCCGATAGGTCGCTCGAAGGTGACCAATCTTTTTTAGGAAAATGGTAGGAATTTTTAAGAATAATTCAATTTCAAACGCTTCTTCTTTTACGACTTGGAAAGAGCGAACATCATAAAATTATAAAGATGAAAAAAACAGGTGAACGCCTGCATAGTGATATTAAAGAATACTGGGCTGCAGAACACTATCATAGATATGCTATCGCTGCACCCCTGGTCAAAAACAAAATAGTCTTAGATATTGCTAGTGGCGAGGGGTATGGAACTCACTACCTATCTGCTTTTGCTAGCTCCATTATCGGGGTTGATTTATCTGGCGAAGCTGTAGCATTTGCGAAGCAGACATATATTGCACAAAATCTGAGCTACCAGGTTGGTTCAGCTGATAATATGCCCATTGAAAATTCTTCTGTGGACGTTGTCACAAGTTTTGAAACTATCGAACATCATGACAAACATGAAGAGATGATGATTGAAGTAAAACGTGTGTTAAATGACAATGGCATGCTGATCATTTCCTCTCCTGATAAAAAAAATTATTCAGACATCCCAGAATATAATAATCCTTTTCACATCAAGGAATTGTATAAAGAACAATTTCAAGCTCTTCTATCTCGATATTTCAAGCATTTTATTTTCCTTTCACAGAAAACGGTTTACGGCTCTCTAATACTTTTAGACAATAACTGTGATAACAAGGCAAACTTTCGCGAGTATTCGGGAAATATTAAAGATATATCTGAGTCAGATCAGTTAACTAATCCATTGTATAACATAGCTATATGTTCCGATGCGCCGATAGACACCTCGATTATAAAAAACAGCTTTTTTAATTCGGAAACTACGGTCCAGTCAATAACTGATAATTATACTCGCCAGCTTACCAATCAGCAAAAACTGATCGATTCAATTTATAACGATCGATCTTTTAAAATTGGAAAGCTAATTACGGCGCCGTATAGATTTATAAAGGGAATGTTTTAATAACAATTGTGTTGAAAATAATCGTTTCTGTTCCGCCAGATGAACTCAGTCATTGTCATTATCCCTATATACAAAGCTTCGCCATCATTAACTGATGTGAGCTCCTTCTGCCGCTGTATTGAGACTTTAAGAAAACATCCTATATGTCTTGTGTGTCCTGAAGGTCTTGATATCTCTCCTTATATGCTCATTGCCGATAACAATAACAAAACTGTCATTGTTGAGCGTTTTGAGAAGGATTTCTTTAGCAACATTGCAGGTTACAATCGATTAATGCTTTCCATTGGTTTCTACAAAAGATTTCTAGCGTATAATTATCTTCTTGTGGCTCAAACAGACTCTTATGTGTTTGAAGATCAGCTGGAATCTTGGTGTGGCAGAGGCTTCGACTATATTGGTGCTCCGTGGTTTGAAGGTTGGGTCGGTCCTAACAAAAAAATTATTGGTGCCGGAAATGGTGGGTTCTCGTTAAGAAATGTGCATAAAATATTGAAAATTCTTCATATTATATCGAAATTGGAGTTCATTATAAATTCAATATATAGCAATCATCTGCTGAAACGCATCCCATTTAAATATATTTCAGCGACGCTAAGTCTATTGTATAATGTTAGTCGCGATGGTATTGCTGAGCTTGTTTCATTTGATTATTTCGCTAAAAAGTGCAAAGCTTTTGCCTATAATGAAGACTATTTTTTTGCTAAGATAGTACCTGGTGCCTTCCCGAATTTTATAGTTGCGGACCCATCTATAGCGATGTTTTTCAGTTTTGAAAATCAACCAGCCCTTTTGTACGAAATGACAGGAAAAGTCCTTCCATTTGGTTGTCACGGATGGGAAAAATATGATCCGACATTTTGGTCAGATTTTATCAAACCATCATCAAAAAGCTAGACTTGTCAGATCCATTTCTTACGATTATCACTGTTAATTTAAATAACGCTGGTGGCTTGTCTAAAACTATGATGAGCGTGATGAGCCAGACGTTTGACAATACGGAATACATAGTGATAGATGGTGGATCAACGGATGGCAGTGTAGACTTGATAAAAAATAACAAACAAAAAATCCAACATTGGGTAAGCGAAAAAGACAAAGGCGTTTATCACGCAATGAATAAAGGGGTTCTTAAAGCTAGTGGTGAATATATTCTTTTTTTAAATTCAGGCGATTACTTCGCCTCAAAGGACATATTGATGCATGCTTGCCAGGAAATGAAAACCGACGACGACATTGTATACGGTGATATGTTCCTTGAAAAGGATAATACAGTTTATTACGAAAAGAGATATCCAGACAAATTGACTTTTAAGTACTTTTTTCATGGTTTGGAATCACTTCCTCACCCTTCTACTTTTATAAAACGATCTTTATTTGAGCAAATAGGATTTTACAGTGAAAACTTTAAAATAGTTTCTGATTGGGAGTTTTCATTGAAAGCCATTTTTCTACATCAGGTAAGATATCGACGAATACCATATAGTATCAGTGTTTTTAATATGGATGGTGTTAGCTCGAACATTGTAAATGAAAGTTTAGTTATTGAAGAGAAAGATATCGTTTATAATCGCTATTTCGCGGGCTTCATTGATGATTACAAAGAAATGAATTTAACTCCCGTAGTGAGTTTTGAAATCATATCCATAAAAAAAGCTGTAGCACACTCCTTACGTAGAAGATGGAAAAACATCAGGAACTTGTTTCGATAATTGTCCCCTGTTACAATCATGCACAATTTCTGGCTGAGGCAGTGGAGTCGGTTATTGCACAAAGCTATCAAAACTGGGAATGTATTATCGTCGATGATGGCTCTAATGATCACACCGGTCAGGTGTCCGAAACATTTGTCAAATCTGACAAGCGTATACATTATCTAAAAAAAGCCAATGGCGGTCTTTCAAGTGCACGTAATTACGGTGTCCAGCATGCTGTAGGCACTTATATATTACCGTTGGACGCCGATGATAAAATCCACAGCCATTACCTGGAAGCTGCCCTGGTAGCTTTTGCAAATGATCCCCGGGTTAAAGTGGTCTATTGCGATGCGGAACTATTTGAAGGCAAAACTGGCAAATGGACTCTGCCCCCCTTCACACTCAGACAACTGGCGAGGGAAAACATGATATTTTGTAGCGCTGTTTATAGAAAAGTCGATTGGGTGAAAGCTGGCGGATATGATGAACAGTTGAAGTTTGGTTCTGAAGACTGGGAGTTCTGGATCAATATATTGAAGGATGGTGGTGATGTTGTTAAGTTGCCTTTTGTCGGATTTTTTTATAGGATCCGGCCTGAATCGATGTTAAGAAGCCTTGATCAAAACAAACTAAAAGAAATCGGCAACTACATTTGTAAGAAACATTTTGATTTCGTTGTTCGGGAGCTCGGGAACCCGATAAATCTCAGTTTTGAAATTGATTATCTAAAAAGAGAATCGGGTCAAAATGCTATTATTCTCCAAAAGCTTCGTTCTAAATTCATATATAGAGTTCTACATAAACTAAAAGTCATTTGACGATTGATTTCAGAATGAATAATATCTTCCGCTTCCTACCGCTTAAGCCACTTAACCCCCATTTAAGAAAAGTAGAGTTGATGTGTCAGGAACGAATTAGTATAATTTGGAATTAAAGTTTCTCCTGGTGTTTGTTAGTATTAAAAATGTGTAATAGTAATGACAGAGACTCGTATTAATGCGATCGCTATAAACTTACCTCAATTCCATCCTATTCCGGAGAATGATGAATGGTGGGGTAAAGGTTTTACAGAATGGACAAATGTTACGAAGGCGAAACCCTTGTTTAAAGAACACTATCAACCTCAATTGCCCGCGGATCTCGGATTTTATGATATGAGGCTTCAACAGACATTAAATGAACAAGCGGCCCTGGCTAAGAGTTATGGTATACATGGGTTCTGTTATTATCACTACTGGTTCAATGGTAAACGATTACTTCATGAGCCTTTAGATATGCTTTTGAAATCGACATCACCTGATTTTCCATTTATGTTGTGCTGGGCCAACGAAAACTGGACCCGACGTTGGGACGGAAAGGATCAGGAAGTCTTGATTGAACAGAATCACTCAGACCAGGATGATATCGAACATATCAGGTTTTTAATTGACAATTTTTTCGTTGACAACAGGTACATAAAAGTAGAAGGCAAGCCATTTTTTATGATTTACCGTCCTTCACTTTTTCCTGATATCAAGCGTACTGTTTCCATCTGGAGAAATGAAGCACGCAACAAGGGTTTCCCGGATTTATATCTCGGCTATGTGCAGAACTTTGGATTTAAAGACAACCCTTTAGATCTTGGTTTTGACTGTGCAATGGAGTTTCAACCCGATTTTTCCCGGATGCCTGTTCCTGAAATGCCCAGCTTCAAAGAAAAGGTCTTAAACAAACTTAACATACGTAAATCTGCCCATTATTCAAACCTGTTATTGTCATACGAAAAGTTTATAAATGGGATAATGGCCACTGATTCCGAAAAAAAATATGTTTATAAAGCAGTCTGCCCAATGTGGGACAACTCTGCCAGGAGGAATAGCGGTGCAACAATTTTCCACGGGTCAACACCGGCACTTTATGCCAGCTGGCTGGATCATGTAGCTTCAATGACTTTACGCAACAAAAACTATGGAAATTATTTGTTCATTAATGCCTGGAATGAATGGGCGGAGGGAAATCATTTGGAGCCCTGTTCAAAATTTGGCCGGAAATATTTAGAAGCTACTAAAGCAGTCCTTGATAAATATGCCTGAAGTTTCTGTCATAGTTCCAAACTATAATCATTCGCGTTTCCTGAAACAACGCATTGATTCCATTCTGGCGCAGTCATTCGAAGATATTGAACTTATAATACTTGATGATTGTTCGACTGATGATAGCAAAACAATAATTGAATCTTATCGGCAAAATTCAAAAGTTGCAGCAATAGTTTATAATACAAACAATTCAGGAAGCGCCTTTGCACAATGGAAGAAAGGATTATCCCTCGCTACCGGGAAATATATCTGGATTGCAGAGAGCGATGATTTTGTCACGTTAAATTTTTTGGACGTTGGCTTAAGATCAATCGCCAGAGACGGGTCCCAGATTTTTTTTTGTAAATCAGTTCAGGTTGACGAAAATGGCGGGTTTCTTAGAGATTTGCACTGGTGGCTTGATGATTTAAGCAAGGATAAATGGAACAATAGTTACACATGTCCAGCGGTCGGCGAACTCAGGGATTATCTTATCAAGCGGAATTTTATTTGCAATGCAAGTAGTGTAATCTTTCTCAAAAGTCCGGAAGTGATTGGATATCTTGGGAACGTTCAGAGGTACAAATACTGTGGAGACTGGCTTTTCTGGTTACAGGTTCTTAAACATGCAAGAACCGTCAGTTACAGCATCGACGCGACTAATTTTTGGCGTGACCACCCATCTACAACGCGGGCTTTCATATCTTATGACCGGAACTTTGAAATGATGAAAGTGTATAAATGGGTTGTTAAAAACGTTCTTAAAAAAGAGTCATTCGAACTTCTCAAATATTATTATAAGTTTCACATAAATAAGAAACCACGCAGTTCAATTTTAATGCATCTCGATTTTGGATTCAGGTCATTACCATATTCAGTTTATTCACCTTTACTGGTCGCTTCTTTTTACATATCACCTAAACGTTTCGAGGTTTGAGAATAGCCTTTGTTAGTTACGAATACCCACCGGATACCGCATTTGGTGGAATCTCCACCTATGTCGCCCAGGTTTCACGATTGCTTGTAAATCGTGGACATGATGTATCTGTATTCTGTGCTACTTTAAGCGAGGATCACCTGGAAGTCGTCGATGGAATTTGCATGTACCGTGTGAAATGTGACAAAAGGGAAAGCTTTCATACGAAGGTTGCCGAAAACTTCACTCAAATTCATGTGGTAGATCCCTTTGACCTGGTAGAATCGCCCGAGTATTTCGGTGATGCATTAAAAATAAAGGAATGCTTTCCTGATTTACCTTTGGTAGTGAAACTACATACACCCCGCTTTCTTATACACGAGCTTACATACGCTCATGTCACAGGACTTGTAAAAATAAGGTATATGCTCGGAGGGCTTAGGAAGGGGAAATTTAGCCATCCATTTTGGAAGTGGGAAAAACGAAAAGAAGCTGATATTGATTACAAAATTACCTGCCTGGCTAATCAGATTCATAGCCCATCAGTTTCATTGAAGAGTATTGTTGCAAAAAGATGGAAAATAAGACCAGATAAAATTTCTCACGTTCCTTATCCGTTTGTACCTGGAACGGACTTTTTGAAAATTTCTATAAAAAAAACTGAAACTTTCAACATCTCTTTTATTGGCCGTCTTGAAATCAGAAAAGGCATTTTGGAGTTATTACCGGCAATGAAGTACGTGATGAAAAAAAAGCCAGATTGTGTTTTCCGTTTAATTGGCGCTTCCCAACAATCGCATATCACGGGTTTGAGTATGAAAGATTATATCCTGGGCTATCTTGGTGAATTTTCAACACGAATCGAATTTGTCGAGGTGAAACCGCATCAAATTCCGGATATACTTGCTGCGACTGATGTATGCGTTTTCCCGAGCATATGGGAAAACTTTCCGAACGTGTGCCTTGAAGCGATGGCAGCGGGGCGTGCTATAGTAGCCAGTAATCAGGGTGGTATGTCAGATATGATTAGAAATGGCGAATCAGGTTTTCTGGTTAATCCAACCAATCCAAAAGCCCTTGCAAATGCTATTATTTGCTTGCTTGAAGACCCTGACTTAAGAGTTAAATTTGGATCTAACGCAAGGCAAACAGTGCTTAACAAATATAACAATCAGACCATCGGCAGTCTGATGGAGAAAAAATATGCTGAGTTGTTGTGATGCTTAGGGGTGTTTCTGTAATAATTTGTTGTTATAACAGCAGTCAGCGTTTACCAGCTACATTTAAACACCTGCTTAATCAACATATAGAAGGTGACTTCGGCTGGGAAATAATAGTAGTTGATAATGCGTCCCGGGATCAAACATGGGAAGTCGCACAATCTTACAAATACCTCTTCCACGAAAAATGTTTGTTTACCGTAGTAAGTGAAACTGTTCCAGGTTTGACTAATGCAAGAAAAAAAGGGGTTGCCCAGGCGACTTTTGATCACATCTTATTTTGTGACGATGATAATTGGCTAAGTGAGGATTATTTAGCGAAATGTTTTTCTGTCATGCAAACAAACCCACAAATTGGCGTTTGCGGTGGTAGAGGAATACCAGTCTTCGAGACAGAAAAGCCCATATGGTTTGACGATTTTCAAAGGCCATTTGCTGTAGGAAAGTCTGCAGGGCAAACCGGCTGTGTTGAATCTAAATCAGGTTTTGTCACCGGTGCTGGGATGTTTCTTAGCCGGAAAGCCTGGAATAAAATAGTTGAAGCCGGTTTCGAAAGTATATTGTCCGACAGAAAGGGAACTGATTTGAGTTCTGGTGGCGACCTTGAGATTTGTTTTGTATTCAGAATGGCGGGATACCAGATCTATTATATCGATGAAATTTATTTTCAGCATTTTATTCCAAAGGAAAGGCTATCCATAGAATATTTAACGAGGCTTCACAAAGGGATAGGAAAAGCCAATGTATTTTTGTCGGCTTATGAATATATTATGAACAGGATGGATATTGACAAATCCTTCATCTGGGCCAGAATTTTGATTATGCTTCTTCCTAAGATGGCAAGCGTTTTAATGTTTGAGAATAAGACGCTAAAACAAAAAATGGAAGGTGTTTCTTTAAGGGCATATTTCATGGAATTGGCCTATCAGCGTAACCGGTTTGATGCGGAAATAGCAAAGGTGAGCTTGTTAAATCAAAGATTGATGAAGCCGGGTACTAATGTTCATTAGAATTTGAATAAGTGAGTAACACGATAAGCATAATCATAAATAACTATAATTACGGCAGGTTCCTAAATGATGCGATCACTAGTATTGTGAATCAGACTCATAAGCCACATGAAATTATTGTTGTTGATGATGGCTCCACAGACAATTCCCGGAACATTCTGGCTGGATTCCGCGATACAGTTAAAATCATTTACAAAGAGAATGGGGGTCAGGCTTCCGCTTTTAACAGGGGCTATGCCGAGGCTACCGGTGATTGGATTTGGTTCGTTGACGCCGACGATTTTCTGATGCCGGATGGTGTTAAGACTGTAATCGAGGCGATAGCAGGTAACGAATCCGATATACGAAAAATTTCAAAAATTCACTCACCATTATATATTGTAAAAGGGGAAGGTCAAAGGACCAACAATCTTTATCCATCTTCGATCCTTTCTTCAGGATTTGTGGTCGAAGAGGTCGTATCCAAAGGGGGCTACAACTGGCCCCCTACAACCGGAAATATTTTCCATCGCAGTATGATGGAAAAGTGCATGCCCATGCCTGAAGATGAATACAGACTTTGTGCTGACTTTTTCTTGTGCAGCTTTGCTCCTTTTGAAGGATTAATAGTTCAGACAACAACTCCTGTAGGTTATTACAGAATCCATCCTCATAATAACTTCCATAGTTTAGGATTTACAAAACAAAAGTTAGCCAGGAATGGTGAGATTTTATTAAGGGTGGCGGTTCGCACAACTCAATTGATTCGGCAAAACACCAGGCATAAAGATTACCAGTTCCCTTTCGACCGCCGAACGCTGGAAACGGTAGTTATCGCAAAGCGATTCGGTAACCTCAAATTGCCTTCCAATTTAAATGGCATAAGCCTCCATAAACTATGGTTAAAATCCGAGGAAATAAAGACCGCTTCGGTTAAAAATAAGGTTGTAGCTTTTGCTTACTGGCTATTGCTAAACCTTGCACCACAAAACTTAACAGCTTTTTTTATCAAAAGAGGCATGCGTAAACTGAGTGTGAGCCGGGAAATAATTTACAATTGAAATTGAAATAAGAAGTAGCATAATACAATGGCAATATTTAGCAGACATTCGGTATACAAAGCAATAACACCTATCGTAAAAGGAATGATCCCTCATACCACCACCTGCAAGCTGGTGGAAAACCTGATAAAAAAAAATTCCATTCAGTATCTTGAAGTTGGTGGAGCTGTACCTGTTGAAGATTACCTGGTGATACATTTATCGCCAGTTGAATTTTATGGAGTACCTCGTAAACGAAGTACAGGAATTCATTATCATTTTGATTTTACCAACCATCACTTTAAAACAGAAACAAGGAAATTTAATAATGCTTTTACTCTTAACTATAATCTGATGAATGGTATCCCGATTCGTGACAATTCTATAAAAGGAATAAACATGAGTCATTTCCTGGAACATTTTTCCAGGATGGATGGGCTTACGATTCTCAGGGAATGCAAAAGGATTTTGGCTCCCGGCGGCATCTTACGTATAAGTTGCCCCGATCTTCGCAAATATGCTACTGCTTATATGAACAGAGATGATGATTTTTTTAACCACCCCTTAATAAGCAGATTTGTGAATTATGAAGGGCTCACTTCATACGGTGACTTGTTTATTCACAAAGCTTATGATGGGCATAATGGGCATAAATGGTTTTACGATGCAGAAAGCGCAATCAGGTTGTGCCGGGATGCGGGTTTCAAATCGGGCGTTGAGAAAAAAGTACATGAAACTACTCTACCACATATTCACACTATTGAACCTTTATACCGGGAAAAGGAGAGCTTTTATATAGAAGCATACAACTGACGTGATTTAATTGGCACCAGGTTTAGAGGACAGTATATGAAAGAAAAAGTATCAGTTATTATTCCATGTTATAATCGTTCGGCCATTGTTGGTGAGACTTTGGAGAATATGTTTATGCAGAGCTTGACACCTTATGAAGTGATTGTAGTAGATGATGGTTCCACTGACGATTCTTTTAAGACCGTGGCAAGCTTTGGCGATAGAGTGAAGCTAATCCGGCAAACCAATCAGGGGCCGGGGGTAGCGAGAAATACCGGGTTTGCGGCATCAGCAGGTGATTTTATCCAGTTTATGGACAGTGATGATCTTGCTAGTAAGAATAAGCTTGAAGTGCAGGTTGAAGCTTTGCGGATTTCGGGGGCTGATTTTGCCTATTGTCCCTGGGTTCGATGTAATATTCAAAACCAGGAAATGAATTTCCTTGACCATGTGTTACAGTCACAGCCAGTACCTAATAGTAAATCAATGCTTGAATGGTATCTTTCAGGCTGGAGTCTTGTATTTCAGAATTGTTTGTTTAAAAGATCTATAATCGAGAATACCGGGGGATATAGAACTGATCTGATGCCTTCAGAGGATAGTGAATATTTTGTCAGGATACTATTATCCGGTGCAAAATCGATTCATACTCCAGAATGCCTTGTTTTTTACAGGGAACACAATATGAATAAGATTACTTCATCGGGTACGAGCTCCTCTCAGAGAGCTAACGACTGGACGAATTATCTTGAGATAACCGGTCATTTATTTGACAATAAAATAAATGATTTGCAATTTGGCACAAGGCTCGCGTTGGCCTCTCATGTCAGACAACACTTGAAATTTTGTCGGAAACAGGGCTTTAACATCCTGGATAATAATTGTTCATACAATCATATCAGGCTGCCCTTCAAAAATGTTCTGGTTTTCCTATTTGATTATTACTTGAAAATCCGGAAAAAGTTTGTCGGTTCGCAGGACTATATACCTGCTTTTATGCCTGCTAATCCGGGATTGACCCACTTTAACATGATTAAAGAAATCGGTTACAATGCTACGCAAAAATGAACTTTAAAAAGTTAGATATTGAAGGCGCTTTTCTTGTTACAGACAGGGCTTTTCAAGATAATAGGGGAATGTTTACTGAATCCTGGGAGAGTACACAGTTTATAAGGAATTCCATCAATTTTTATCCATCCAATTCCTGTTTTTCATATAATATTCAGGAAGGAACCTTGCGTGGTCTTCATTATCAAAAAGAGCCCCATAGCCAATCAAAGCTTATTACCTGTGTGTCTGGAAGAATTTACGATGTAATATTAGACCTTAGAGAGGATTCATCCACATATAGAAAATGGCTGTCATTCGAACTATCATCATTCGACGGGCAATCGATCTTTATACCTGCCGGATGTGCACACGGTTTTGTCACGATGAACAGCAATACCGTGATTTCATATCTGATCGCTGGGGACTATCATCCTGGCTCTGCCGGTTGCGTCAGATGGAATGATCCGGCTTTTCAGATTGTTTGGCCAGTGACTAACCCTATTCTTTCAGAAAAGGATAAATTTGCGCCCGATTTTTTAACATGAATAAGATTCTGATTACAGGTGGTTCAGGTTTCATTGGCAGGGCAGTTCTGGATGCTTACAGAGATAAGGGGATTGAAGTTCATGCGACCTTCAATCAAACTATACCTACCGGGGATGATGGTATTCTTTGGCATCAGGCTGACTTGTTAAATATAGAAACCGTAAATAAGTTATTTAAAAAAATAAAACCAGATTTTCTCATACAGCTCGCCTGGTGTACCGGCCAGGGCAGTTATTGGAAAGACGAAACAAATCTTGATTGGCTTACAGCAAACCTTTCCATCGCAAAAATCTTTATAAAAAACGGTGGTATCCGTTGTCTGTTTGCAGGTACGAGTGCCGAATATGACTGGAGTTCTAATCAGCCCCTTGACGAATTGCAAACAAAATTGGAGCCTTTATTATTATATGGAGGTTCAAAACTTGCTCTCTATTGGGCGCTTACGAAATATTTCGAACAGCATAAGGTTTCGTTCGTATGGGCAAGATTTTTCAATCCATTTGGTCAGGGCGAAAATCCTGAACGGCTTATACCAAAAACTTGTCTACGTTTACTTCATGGTGAAAATCTGGCTTTTGATGCAGCAACGTCTTTGCGGGATTTTTTACATGTGAGCGATGTTGGAGATGCGATTGCTCATGTGCTTCATTCAGATATTACCGGTCCTGTTAATATAGCAAGTGGCCAAGCTATAACAGTAAGAGATGTTATCACTGCTATTGCGGAGGTTTATCAGCGTTCAGGGCAAATAAGTTTTGACGCAGTTCAATCAGGTACCGGTATTCCTGATGCCGTTATCGCCAATACCGGTAGGCTTAATTTGGAATCCGGTTGGAAGAGTAAAATAACATTTAAAGATAGAATAATTGAAACCTGCGAATGGTGGGAACTAGAGTATCAAAATTTACAAAGAAAATGAAAAACATCAGTTGTATGAACTGCGGCTCTGCTGCCCTTGAACGATTTATTGATCTTGGTGATCAACCTAATGGAAACCATTTCCCAGCTGAATCCGAAAAAGAGCGGGAATTAAAGTTCCCATTTGCAATGGATGTTTGTACAGAATGTTGGCAGGTACAATTGGAAGAATTTCCTTCAATGGAGTTTATGTTTTCCAATCATCCTTATATAACCGGCGTGAATATGCCGGTAGTAAGTCACTTTCGGTCAATGGTGGAGCGTACTATATTCAAATATGAATTAGAAAAGAATTCACTTGTAATTGATATTGGTGCGAATGATGGAACCTTGCTCAACATTTTCCGGGAAAAGGGGATGCGGGTACTAGGCGTGGATCCGGGGGGGCGAACAGGCAGACTATGTCGTGAAAATGGAATTACTGTTTGTGAAACTTTTTGGAACGGCGACACAGCGAAGGCAATTAAATTATTAAATATTAAACCCGATCTGATTACTGCAACAGCAGTTTTTTATCACATACCTGATTTGCATGATTTTATTGTTGGGTTGAAAACTGTAATGAATGAAAAATCAGTCTTCCTTACACAATGTGTGTATATGAAAGATGTTCTGGAGAAACTTGAGTTTGATCATTTCTATCATGAACATACTATGATGCATTGCATCACTCCCCTGAAACAAGCGTTTGAGCGTCATGGAATGCGATTGCTCGATGTGGATTATTATGATGTACATGGAGGATCTTTTGCCCTTTATGTCGGTCTGGCTGATTCGATACATCAAACCAGTCCATCAATTCAAGAAGCGCTTGAAGCAGAAAAAAAAGCTGGAATTGACAAAATCGAAACATATCATCATTTTACTAAAAAGGTTGAGGCAAACCGTGGTGAACTTATTGGTTTACTGAACAAATTGAAAAACGAAGGGAAGTCAGTTTATGCTCTTGGTGCTCCCCTAAAAGGAAGTACCCTATTAAACTATTGCAACATAGGTCCGGACCTTGTTGAATTGGCTACGGAAGTTAATCAATTCAAAATTGGCAAACTTACTCCGGGTACACATATTCCAATTGTTGAAGAGAAGAGTCTTATTAATCAACCTGATTATTATCTTTTGTTGAGTTGGAATTTTTTAGATTTTTTCCGGCAAAAATATTCGACATACTTAAAAAATGGTGGAAAGTTCATAGTACCGCATCCCATCGTTAGGATTATTGAAAAGTAATAAATTCCGGACGGGATCAAATTTGAGCAATGGAAGATTTAACAGGGAAACGGCTGCTGATTTGCGAGGAAGCTTTGATCGATTATAAAGGACATTTTTATAGTTGGATAAAAGCTATAAGGGAAATTCACATTAAGGAGGGAGTAGAAGTTTTGGTTGCTGGAAACAATATGATCGATCCTACAATTAAAGAAGAGTTCAATGTTTATCCTGCGTATACTCACAATAACTGGTCCGGTATCTATGATTACAGGCAGAGTTGGCTGCGATATGCGTCGGTCTTTCTCCACAATTATCGGATTTACCGCCAGACCCGGGAATTGTTGAAAACGACAGGACCGGTAGATTGTATTTTATTGCCAGCTGTAAGGATTCATCACCTTTTGGCATGGAAAAAACTGTGCAAAGAAAGAATGGGTAAGGATTTTAAAAGAGTAATTCTTTTTTTGCTCACAAGTGAGGCAATTTACAATGAAGACTTTAGTGACTTCGGATTCAAGACTTCATCCAGGTTCATTGGGAAAATACTCAAGGGTTTTATGGACGAGGTTAAAGCAGGTCGTGTGATTCTTGCTGGTGACAGTCAGATAACGTGTAAAGAATATGAGAGACTTTCAGGTGTGCCGTTCCGTGTGTTTCCTAGTCCAGCCTCGGGTTTACAAGCTTCTCTTGAAATGAAGGCGACTAATCATAAGAAAGTTGAACAAGATACCACCTTTGTTATTCTTGGTGTTTCAGTAATTGACAAGGGTATAGATGTTTTACAAAATGCAATTCTGCAATTGCTTGCAGAATCTCCAGAATTGAAAGCACAGTTCATTATACAGTGGTCCACTCCGACAACTGACTATGATGGACGTCCTGTGCCGATTTCGGATAAACTAAGAAGTGCGAAACAGGTGCAGTTGCTTGAAAATGTTCTTGATGAGGAGTCTTATAAGAAATATTTACAGCAAGCCGATTTTATAGTTTTACCCTACCGAAGGAGGGTTTATTTCAACCGCCTTTCTGGTGTTGCAATTGAGGCTGCTTGTGCTGGTTTGCCTATGATAGTAACAGAAAACACATGGCTGGCCTGGGCTCTTAACGAATTTGGTGCCGGAGTTACGGTTAAAGACGGGGATAGCGCAGATCTTGCCCAAAAGATTAAATATTGCATTGAGCACAACTCAGAACTTGGCAGGGCAGCATGCGAAAGAAAACAAATTGCATTGGAAGTAAATTCAGCTCAAAAATATTTAGAAAAAGTGTGGCAATAACCTGCCATTCAAAAAGGGATTGTGTCAAAAAAAACAGTAGCTAAAACAAATTACCTGGTTTTTAGTGCTTCATCTGAAGGTGGACTTGCGGAGCATATCTATTACCAGGCCAGGACGCTGCATGAGAAAGGAAAAATCGTTTATCTTTTAGCTCCCAAAAAGTTTTTGCCAGGGAAAATGAAGGATTTTACGGTTCTCGATGTGTTAAGGGATATGCCCGCTAATTCGAGATCAGTTTTGGCAAAGAGGGTAATGCAGGTGTATGTTCTTTGCATGAATTACTTTTCCCTTGCTATATATACAGTCAAATTGAAGCCAACAACCGTTTTGATAGATTCTTACCGTGAATATCTGGCAGTTTTGTGGGCGTGGCCTTTAAGGCTTGCTTTGAAAATGAGGAATTCGATTTGTGTAGTTAACCTCCATGATCCTGTCCGGGACTTTATAGTTGGACCTCTTTGGTGGCATAAATTGTCAATAAAAAGCGGCTATTCCTTTATAGATATAGGCCTCATTCATTCCACCGTGTCAGAGAAAGCACAAATTCCATCTAAAGTAAAGTTAGTCGAGGTGCCGGTTGGGGTGTATGATCTCCCTGAGGCTACCCGTCCAAGTGACGAAGTGAGACATGAATGGAAAGCAACACCCGAACAAAAAGTGTTTTTGTCTTTTGGCTACATACGGGATAACAAAAATATAGACCTACTCTTAAATGCGTTATTAGAAGTAAAAGATGCCTTCCTTGTGGTCGCAGGGAAGCCACAATCAGTTCATGACAAACCTATCGCTTTTTACAAAGATCTTGCTGAACAGTTAGGGGTAAGTGAGCGATGTTTTTTCCTCAATGAATTTATTCCCGATCACGAACTTGGCAATTTTTTCCGGAGTGCAGATTTTGTTGCATTGACTTATTCTTCAAGCTTTCACTCACAAAGCGGAGTGTTAAATCTTGCGGCTGCCTCGCGACTAAGAGTATTAGCTTCAGGTGCGGAAAGTCCACTAGTAAGATCTGTTAAACAGTATAAACTGGGAGAAGTAGTAACAGCTGATTCAAAAGATGCGATAGTTGAAGGCATGCAAAAATTGATATATCATCCTGTTAGTCCTGATTGGGAAGCTTATTATCAGTATGCTGGATGGAATAAAAATGTTAGCCGCCTGGAAGCTGCGGCTGTTGAAGCTGCCAATAACAATTGATCTGATCCATTCCATCACTTTATATATTTTCAAAAACAACCTGATAAATGAATAAGATCAAAAAATTCATTCGCAAGTATGGCTATGATATTGTTGCCTTTAAAACTCATTTGGGAGATCCGGACCCTCTTATTCCCTGGGAAACTGATGCTGATTTTATTGAAATATACCGTTCAGTTGTGAATGTGACTTTAGTTGATCGAAAAAAGTTGTTTACACTTTGGCAATTGGCCATAAAAACTGCAAGGATTGATGGGCACATTGCTGAGTGTGGGGTTTATAAAGGAGGAACTGCTTTATTACTTGGAAAAAGTAAAAAACATGGTACTGAATTGCATCTGTTTGACACATTTGAAGGTATGCCACAGACTGACCCGACAAAGGATCAACATCATGCCGGGGATTTTCATGATACGTCGTTAGAATCTGTTCAGAAACTTTTTCATGGTCTTGAAAACATACAATTTCATAAGGGGTTTTTTCCGGCGACGGCAAATCCGGTAGTCGGAAAGAAATTTGCCCTGGTGCACTGTGATATGGATATATATTCATCTGTATTGGATTGCTGCCATTTTTTTTACCCTAAACTTGTTCCCGGTGGTGCAATCTTGTTTGATGATTATGGTGCACCGTCTTGTCCCGGTGCTAAGAAAGCAGTGGATGAATTTTGTGAAAAAATGGGATGTTACTCATTATATCTTATTTCAGGTCAGGCGCTGATAATTAAATATTAAGGTATATGGGCAGGCAATTGTCAGCTTTAAATAATATAGTAACATGAGGTGGAATTTATACTTTGGCTCATTTCTTAATTATTTTTATAATAATCTCCTCACCCACTTCCCTTCTCATTTTGTCCGCAAAACGTTTTTACGTTTCTTCAACAAGAATATTCATAAGGATTGTGTTGTCTTAATGCATGTTCGACTTTTAAATTTCTGGAAAATTAAAATAGGGCAACGCGCAGTTATTAATCAATATTGCCTTCTTGATTGCAGGCGCTACCAGATAACTATTGAGCATGATGCTGATCTCGGTCCCTATACAAGAATATGGACACTGGGCCATCAGCCTGATTCGCCAGACCATGAACTTTATGGCAGCGATGTTTTCGTAGGTCATCATGTTTGGATAGCATCTGGCGTTACTGTTCTTCCTGGTGTCAGACTTTCTGAAGGCACTGTTGTTGCTTCGGGATCAGTTGTAACTAAAAGCACAGCGCAAAATGATATTATTGCAGGGAACCCGGCACGGTTTGTCAGGCGCCGGAACAACGATTTAACTTACCAATTAAAATATAACCCAATCTTTGAATAGCAATTCCATTATCCTTTCGCATTCCGGTAAACAGCATTCGTATCATGTGGCACAAGCATTGAAAAATATAGGCTTATTAAAAACATTCTATACCAGCAGCTATATTTCAAATCTCAGGGTGCAGTCAGCAGTGGAAAAACTAGGTTTGACTTTCTGGTCGAAACGTTTTCTCTCCGGACTAGGCAAACCCTATGTGGATGCAAATTGGAAGTACGAGTTAAAAGAAATATTATACCGTAAATTCAAAGGGAATACTCAACAGGTAAATGAGCTAATATTCCAGCGGGATGTTCAATTTGACAAATCCTTAAGTAAGAAAATAGCCAGCCTTAACTACGATGTTTTCTGGGGTTTCCAGGGAAGTTCATTACAGTGTATCAGGAAAGCAAATGAAAAAGGCAAGGTATCAATTTGTGAAATGACTATTGCACACCTTCCATTTGCAAAAAGAATTTTGGATGAGGAAGCGATTCTCCATCCTGAATGGGCAGATAGTATAGATTTTTCGTCATTCCCTGCAACATATGAAGCAAGGCTGGTTGAAGAACCGCATATCGCCTCGAAGGTCATTGCGATATCTTCATTCCTTAGACAAACATTAATTGATGATAATGTCTCAGAAGATAAAATCTCAGTAATACCCCTGGGATTCGATGCTGGGAGAATTACTTATAAAAAAGAGAAACCGCCGCTTTCCGGGCGGCCTTTAAAATTGCTTTATGCGGGCAGAATAACACAGCGTAAAGGCTTGAAATATCTATTAGAAGCCATGGAGGGATTCTCTAAAAATGAAGTGGAACTACATATTATTGGTAATATTTTTGGATCAGGTAACGCTTTCAGAAAATATTCGGATCGCTATCAATACTCAAAAGGATTAAGTCAGAATGAGCTTTTCAAAATTTATACTAATTACGATGCCTTGGTTTTTCCTAGTGTTTTAGAAGGGTTTGGTCTTGTTACGGTTGAAGCGATGGGTGCAGGTCTTCCCGTGATCACAACACCAAACACGAACGCTGCCGAACTCGTTCGTGACAAAGAAAACGGATTTCTTGTTCCTATCCGAAATTCCAAAGCTATCAGGAGCTCTATAGAAACCCTGAGAAATCTGAGTAATCAGGAATTTCAAGAAATGCGCGAATGCGCAAGAGCAACAGCACTTCAATTTACCTGGCAAGCCCACGAAAATCATATCCGGAATTTTGTGTTCACAAATTTTTAGATTTCAAATATGAGAAAGACTGTTATTTGCCTTTTGTATTTGTTTTTGAACCTTCCAGTTTTGTTAGCTCAAAACTTAAAAATTGTGTATGCCGCACCTGTGGGAATTTCGCAATTAACTTATGGCAATGTAAAATTAATAAATATAAATAGTGCTCTTGGTCGTGGTTTTTCAGCTGAGGTAGTCAAAAGGATTCAAAAGGGCGGTAAACCAATATTTGAATGGTCTCATTTGCAACGACAAAGCTGGAATGATGAAAAAAAAGAGCTCACTTCAATTTTCACCTGGGGTTCTGTAGTCGTGCAATATGGACAGGTAAAAGATACACTTAATGCAAAATTTACTATTCTTAATTATAGCAGCGATACGCTTTGTGGTCTGAGTTTTTGCCCACTCTCGCTCAATGTTGGTAAAAGGCCCCTGAACTTCAAGCCATCCTATCCCTATTATAGCAATAACATAAATACTCCTGCGGCGATAAGTGCGCAATTGGGGAATTTTGACATTGTTATCGAAAACCCGGAGCGAAGTAAGAAAGTATATATGGGTTTACTTGAAGAGAACAACACTAACGGGGCTTTATATCGAATATGGCATGGAAACATCCCTTTTAATGGCATGACAGAATTTAATCCGGAAGCTGAGTTGAGGCTTGCACCCGGGAAAACCTTCACTTATACAATGGCGGTAAAGTTCGTAAAACCAAATCTCAGCCTCAACACAGTTGCTTCGAAAGCATTTCAAAATTATCGTGTAAATCAACCTTCCTCATTAACATGGGAGGACAGGAGGCCTATCGCAGAACTTTTTCTTGGCTCCTATTCCGGTTTAAGGAAAGAAAAGAACCCAAGAAACTGGGTTATCTATAATGCAGAAGAAGTTGACATCATATCGAAAAATGGAAGTCAGCAATTCAAGTTAAATACATTAAAATATGCCCGGAATAGCCTTGTCTATCTAAAAAATATCAATGCACAGGGAATGATTGTCTGGGATATTGAGGGACAGGAGTTTCCACATCCACTAACATATGTTGGCTCGCCGGAACTAATTTCAAGGCTGGCTCCGGAAATGAACGCGGTAGCAGATGATTTTTTTGCCATTTTCAAAAAGGAAGGTTATAAAACGGGTATATGCATCCGGCCCGACTCTATAGTATTTAAAGGAAACCGGATTGAACATATACCAGTCGCAAACCCTGCAATAACATTAATTAATAAAATAAATTACGCGAAAAAGCGGTGGGGGTGCACTATCTTTTATGTAGATTCAAACCTGGATCCTTTGTCAAGGCTTATGAACGCCGAAGTATTCCGTTTGGTTCACGAAGCGATCCCGGACGTACTCTTGATCCCGGAGCACGAAAATATTCAGTATTTCAATTATAGTGCTCCATACACTGATTTGAAAACTGAACAGTCATTGTTAGTAGAGAAAGCTATAAAGGATGTTAACCCTGATGCTTTTAAAGTGATTACTGTTTCAGAAGGGCTCAAAGGCACTTCCGCCCAGAACCTGAAACAACTAACTCAGTCTGTCGAAGAAGGTAACATACTCCTTTTTCGTGGCTGGTATCCAGACGAACCTACTCATTCACTGATCAAAAAAGCCTGGGAAGTTGGGTCAAAGGCCCGCAAGTAATTATGCAGGAGTCTAAACCGCGGCTGACGTTTTACACTAACATGCCGACACCTTATCAGCTGGATTTTTTTGATGCATTACACAGACTTTTCAATCTCCATGTTGTCTATTTTACGGTTCGGGAAGTTGATCGCCAGTGGAATCTGAACGCTGACCAGATAGGATATAAAGTCACGGTATTACGCAATGGATGGTTAGCGAAAGCTGTACAGAAAAAGATTTCATCTTTTCATTACGACCCGGAGATTAATGAAATAATAAATTCTGATCCGGCAAAGTATATTGTCGTTAACGGTACCTATTGGTCGCCGAACGTAAGGATTGCGATTATGAAAAATTTTGCAAGAGGGAAGTTTGTTGCTTATTGGTCAGAACCTGTGTTTCCCGTAAACAATCGAATTAAACACCTTCTAAAGCAATTTGCACTTAACCCGGTTTTGAAATATACCAATTGCATATTAGCCATAGGTAAAAAGGCCGAAACCGGATATAGGAAATATACATACCAAAAACCGATTTATCAACTCCCGTATAACATCAATATTGGATTATTTGAATCGAAGAATCTTGACGCATCTTTTATTGATAAATTAAAAGCAACCTACCAAAATAACAATGAATACATTTTCCTGAGTTCAGGTTCACTGATTTTTCGAAAAGGAATGGACACGTTAATAAAAGCTTTCAAAAATGTTCCCAAAAAACACCATGCCCGGTTACTTATCATCGGTGACGGACCGGATCGTGCACAACTGGAGGAATTAGCAGGATCAGATCCTGATATATTGTTATTAGGATTCCAGGATAAAGAAATGATTCCTTACTGGTTTAACCTTGCAGACGCTTTTGTATTCGCGAGCAGGTATGACGGTTGGGGTCTGGTAATAAACGAGGCATTAGCTGCAAAGAAGCCGGTGATTGCCAGTAAAGAAACTGGAGCTGCAGTTGATAAACTTAATGATCATAATGCGTTTCTTCTGGCGGCCGGGGATGTCGACGCTTATACCCACTCCATGATCAGACTATGCTCTGAACCAGGGTTGGCTTCAGGGTTTGTGGAGAAAAACCAACATATACGGGAAGAATTATCTTCTGAGTTGAACGCAAAAAAGCTATATGACATTTGTTCAAATTCTTAATGAGTATACTGTCCTGACAGCAACGCTGATGGTCGTGGTTTTTTTTATCGGCCTGAGACTTGGATATGTACGCGGGGGGTGGAACCGGCATTTGCCTTATTTATGGACGTTGATTATCTATTCGATTTACGTTTTGATAACTCCACTGTTTTTTTATTTTGATCAAAATTATGTGATAATTGGCACTGACATCAGAGATTATTATGGAATTGGTTTTGCGTTTAATATTGTGGGTGTTCTATGTTTTATATTAGGATACTGGATTGCTAATATGAATAAAACCGATTTGTGGCTGGCTCCGCCTGTATATGATGTTAAGGATCCCCATAAAATTATATCCATTTTATTTTATTCGTTGTATGGGATTGTATTGTTTAATCTGGCAATCGGAGGTGCGAATATCCAACAGGTTTTCATCGGAAATGAAATAGTGGGTTTGGGTGCGAGCGGAGGAAGTTATTTCTTACAGAACTTTACAGACTCGCTGATATGCGTGATAGTCCTGGCTTACTTATATGGTATACCCGGGAGAATATTGTTGTTTTGGATCGCCATCTCTTTGTTCCTTTTTTCAATATTAGGCTTTCGATACCGGATTGTTTTATCACTTTTTGGGATATTGTTTGTCTATCTGTACAAGAATGAAGTAAGTGTTCAAAGAATAGCTGTTGGCGGAATACTTGCACTGTTATTTTTTTATGGAATTATGTTTTCTACTGTAAACCGGAAAACATTGATCATGAAAACTTACAACGAGCTAGAATTTGATCCACTCAGCTATGACTATGGAAAATTTTTTGATCAGACACGGGGCGCATTGCCAGATATGGCTGTCTATAAGCTCTATGATAATCCTAACAGAAATCCCCAGCATGATTATGGTCTTACCATGTTCGGCTATGTTTTTATCAGGATGATTCCAAGAGCAATATATCCTGATAAAGACCGGTTCTATCCGCCACCTCAATTGGCGACTACTTTGCAGGCGTACGATGCCTGGTGGGCAAGGTTCAGTGGTGAAGCTACTTTAAGTGTTGCCGCTTTATATATAGCCTTTGGTTGGGCAGGTATAGTATTTGGTCATTTTTTTTGGGGAGTATTTTTAAGAAAGTTCGCAAACAATATCAGGAGACAGGACAAACTGCAAGTGGCATCATATTTCGTAGTTGCGCTGGCAACATTTCAATGGATAACAAGAGGGTATTTCCCACAGGTTATTGATCACTTCGTTTATATGATGATCCCAATTTGGATAATTCGATTTTTATCACGCAATTCTCGGCACCGTGAGGTTAATTAATATAGTTGATTCTGTTTCGGATCTGAATTTTGGTGTTTGGAATGCTGCAATTATTAATGCCGGCCTTTTAAAACTGCACGGGATCAAATCAGAACTTTGGCATCCTGGCAGCCATAACGGCCATAGCCGGGATGAAAATGTTACTTTTATTCAGATAATCGATGGGTCTTTAAACTCTTTGAGAAATTTGATTGCAGAAAGGGCGTTGACACCCGCTGAAGACATTATCGTCACAAGTGGAGTATGGCAATACCCAACTAAATGGGGAGCAGCGTTAAAAAAAATGGGATTTCGTTGGATATTTGTTCCCCAAGGTATGCTTGAACCATGGCCACTTAGGCATAAGTGGCTTAAAAAGAAAATATACTTCCACTTTGTCGAAAAATGGCTTATTCAAAAAGCTGACATGATAAGAGCAGTGTCAGCACCAGAACAAGAAAATTTGCAAAAGATATTCCCACGAAGTCGGGTAATTTTCATCCCAAATGGTGTTTTAACAGGTAGACAAACAAACAAAGAGTTCTTGCCGTCTGGTGTGGTCCGGTTTCTTTTTTTATCGAGGCTGCATTCAAAGAAAAACGTCTTTGGCCTTGTAAAGGCCTGGATAATAAGTAAATTGAATAACAACCCAGGTTTTCAACTGCTGATTGCTGGTCCGGATCAAGGCGAATTGCAGAAAATACAACCGTATATTAATCAAAGTAACAATATCAGTTACGTTGGAACTGTATCTGGTAAAGCTAAAAAGGATATTTTCGACCTATGTGATTTTTATATTCTACCTTCTTTCAGTGAAGGATTACCCTCTTCCATGCTGGAAGCGATGGCTACTGGTCTGATTCCAATTATCTCAAGTGGGTGCAACTTCCCTGACTTGAAAATTCACAACATAGGACTGGAAGTTACCACTGACGTCGATGATATAAGACGAGGTATTGAAGACGCTGCTTGTTGGAATGCTGCTAGAATTTCTGATTCCAGCAGAAAAGCAAAGAAGTTGATCGAAGAAAAATATTCTATCGGTGCGGTGACTTCGATGCAGATTGATTTATTTAATAAGGAATTGAAGCTAGCCAAAACATAATTTTTCACAAACGTAACCAGACTTACTTTGACAATTGTTCTTTCTCCCGTATACAATGACTGGGAGTCCTATGATAAACTCCTTTGGGATATCCGATCAGAATTTCCAGGTACGGAACCACAGTTAAGGTTCCTCGCAATCAATGACTGCTCAGGCGACTTGCTTAAAAAAGAATTTATGCTCGCTCACCCCGATCTGGAAATTATAGAACTTACGAGGAACCTTGGTCATCAAAAAGCAATCGTTATTGGGCTGGCACATATTAATGATAAGTATCCCGGTGCTGATGTTATCGTTATGGACTCGGATGGAGAAGATAAACCTCAACATATCAGAAAGCTGATGACTGCAGGGAAAAAGTCTCAGACAATTGTATTTGCAAAAAGAGGGCAACGGTCAGAAGGATTGGTTTTTCTCTGGTTTTACAGGCTGTATAAACGAATTTTTTATTGGCTAACAGGGTCAGTTGTAGATTTTGGCAATTTTAGCTTCATACCTGCTGACTATATTCTCAAAGTCGTCAGCTTGTCAGAAATCTGGAACCATTATTCTGCGGGAATTTTGAGAACGAAATTACCCTTCACCAAGATAGCATTGGAGAGAGGCCAACGGTATGCAGGACATTCAAAAATGAATTTCTATAGCCTCATTGTTCATGGGTTAAGCGCAATTTCTGTTTACAGCGATGTTGTTGCCACAAGATTGATTGTATTTTCTATTGGTGCCGTCCTCACTTGCGTCATTGGAATTATCGCAACTCTGATTTGGAAATTTTTTACAAATTTTGCAGTTCCCAATTGGGCCACTACCGTGATAATCGGCCTCATGATAATTATCTTCCAGGCTTTCTTTATGGCCGTTTTTATGGCATTTTCGGTTTTATCGAACAGAACCCAATTAGCTTTTTTGCCTTCGAAAGATTATCGGCAATATATCGCACGTGTAATTGAATGATTACCCGGTTTACCATTTAAGATGTTTTGAAATATTATTCAATGAAAATCTCCAGTGAAAATTATCATTATTTTATTCCTGAAAAAATTGGATTTGCGGTCATAGTGATTTTAGCAGCCTTTATGAACAGTCAACGGTTTGTATATGATGAGCCTTATTATCTTGAGAACGTGGGCTTTCTTGCGAAGCACGGCTTTGGGAAAGACTTCCTATTGCTGCTAAAAGGCCCGGCTGGTCCAACCCATTCAATTGTTCAATACATATTTTCCCCCCTGACCCAGATGAAATTTACGCTGATCAGGCTGGTGAACCCCCTCTTGTTTCTGGCAATTACATGGATAACAAATAAAACTTTTAGACAACTAGGTTATAAATCGATAGGATGGCTGGGAATGGCAGTGCCAATGACCGCTGTTTGCATTGGAATGGCGCTCACCGAAATCCCAGCTGTGTTTTTTTTGTCAGCGTCACTGTTTTTTTTAACTAAACAAGCTATCGGCAAGATTAATCTTTTATGGATGTCGCTGGCGGGATTGATGTATTCTTTTGCCATTATGGGGCGGCAGCCAATGCTCCTGATGTTGCCTTTCATGATTTTGATAAACGGCATTTCACTGCGTAAATTACCTGAGAATATTCTTTTTATTGTCTTTTCACTTGCATTTCCTTTATATTGTTTTTCTGTCTGGGAAAGTTTAATCCCGGTTCAAGGAGCTTTGGGAGTTAAGGGGGAATTAATATTAGTACATTTTTTGTTTGCACTTGGATATGGCCTGCTGACAATGTTTTTGATTGCACCAGCCTTCCTTAAATTTCCATTCAAAATTAATATTCTAATTCCGACAGCCGGCTTTTTAGGGTGTTTCGGACTCGCCATAGCGACTGATCAGCAATATCCTATTTTGAATACATTGGCTCAGAAAATATTACCCCCTGCAATTCATGAATATTACCCACATTTTGGATTTGCTGTTGTAACCGCCGCTGGTTTATATTTCGTAGCAGTTTTATTATTCCGCCTATATCAACATAGATCAGATAAAATTTTTGTATTCTCATTGTTAGCCGTTGGTTCCGTGCTTTTTTCATCTCTCAGTATCCAGCATCAGTTTTCTTCCCGATATGTCTTTCAGGCATATCCATTTATGATCATTTTAGCTTATCCTTACCTGAGAACCTCGAATTTTAATTTGATTACCCGAATACTGGGCATAGCCATTGGCGTTGCTTCACTTATAACTTATGTTTGTTGATACAAGGATAAGTCATCAATGACAACGGTCGAAAACCCCCGAAATTCATTATAATTGCACGGACCATGGATTATATCAAACCTTGGTTGTTGATAATTTATGTGTAGGGAAATAAATGGACTAAAATACTTGTAAGAACACAATTACAACTCGTCAGTTTTAGCTGGTCCTCCTTTACTATCTATGATTCACAGAAAACGGTGCTGTTTGCGAAAACTGCCAACATAAAGAAACTAAAACCTGCAATCTTCGAATCAATGGTTAACAGCCCCAACCCCTCCAAATTCCAGGCTAGATTTTATTGACGCATTACGCGGGATTGCCGCCCTCTATGTCGTTGCGTTTCATATGGCTTTGATCCCTGATTTTACGATGTCCGTCCCAGCTCTCATCAAACCAATAATTCTGAATGGTTGGAATGGTGTGACACTTTTTTTTGTTATTAGTGCTTTCACTTTGTGTTATACTTTACAGGGAACATCAGCGCAAAAAAATTCTACACTGTTTTTTTATATAATAAGGGTATTTCGTATTGTCCCCTTGTATTATGTATGGTTGTTTTTGATGTTTGCTCTTGTGTGGGAAAGAGGCGTTTTTGCATATTTGTGGTCTGATAAGACAATGTTATCAATATATTCTTTTTTCATCTATAACTTTATTCCCGGGAGACAAGAGGGCATTGTATGGGCCAGCTGGACGCTGGGTGTAGAAATGGTGTTCTATATCGCATTTCCATTTTTATTTAGAATATGCAACAGTCTTAAACGAGCCATTGTTGGATTGTGTCTATCTCTTGTCATCGCCAAAATTCATTATGCCTTAACTCAGGATATTCCTCGGTATAAAACCTTCACGGGGATTTTGCATCAATTGCCCGTTTTCATGTTAGGTATAATTTGTTTTTTTTACATATGATCTGTTAGGAAAAAAGCCAATTGATAAGTCATGGGGTGTTCTTATGTTGGTAATTGCAACAATAGGTTTCGTCGGCTTGCCTTATACTGCTATCGACTCGTTTATTCCAATGATTTATGTGATGGCAGTGGTTTTTGCCTTTTTGCTTATTGGATTATACCTTTATCCGGTGAAAATGGTTGTAAGTAAACCAGCCTTGTTTTTTGGATTAATAAGCTATTCGCTCTATCTCAATCATCCCAAACTAATTTACTATTTGGGGGAATTTTACAGATACATATATTCTTTTGAATTGAATGATTACTTTTCTTTTTTTTTATGCTTAACAGCGACTATTGTTTTACTTTCAGGAGTTTCATATATCACATACATTTTGATAGAAAAGCCGGGTATGAATCTGGGGCGCTTTTTGATTAAATTTATTAAGGCAAGATCTGAACGGGGAATTTTGAAAAGTATTTTTTCTTGAGCTTTGTTCATACTCTCGAAACGAATTCCTCAAATCGCAACAAGTTTTTTTACTTTTGTCAAAACTGACTCAGATAGATACTCAATCATGAATACAGTTGACAACTCACTATATAATAACAACTGGTACGGTAATAAAATCGGTGCCTCCAGGTCGCAACAGATATTGTGGTACTTCTTCAACGTTTTGTTTTTCATCAACCCGTTAAACCCTTCATCTGGCCTCAAAAAATTTATTCTCAAGTTGTTTGGTGCAAAGATTGGAAGGGGAGTGGTGATAAAACCAGGCGTCAATATCAAGTATCCATGGAAGCTATTTATTGGCGATTACAGTTGGATCGGCGAAAAAGTCTGGATCGATAATCTTGCTAATGTTGTTATTGGAAGAAGCGTTTGTATTTCGCAAGGTGCGATGTTGCTTACCGGGAACCATAACTATGCAGCAAAAGAGTTTGACCTTATGGTGCTCGCCATATCCATTGAAGACGGAGTTTGGTTGGGCGCTAAATCAGTTGTCTGTCCGGGAATTACTTGCAAATCGCATTCAGTGTTATCTGTTCAGAGCGTTGCTACAAAAAACCTGGAAGCGTTCACCATCTATCAGGGTAATCCGGCTGTAGCAATTAAAGACAGAATAATACAAGGAAAAAAAGAGTATAAAGCTTGAATTCGCCCAGGAATTCCATCATTTCTAAATCTCAATTAGGGTGAAATACACAACGACTCTTTAATACTCATGGAGATTAATCCTCATGGAAGTTCCCACGCCTTCCTCGTTTGCGCGCCAACAACCTGCTAATTCCAAACAACCTGCCCTCTGTCGATGCTACAAACAAATTCCGTACAAAAGCTACGTGGCTTTTTTGTTTAAGGGCGCTGCCCGAAACTTTTATCCCTGTGCTAAAGCCAACTATCTCAATAATCACCGCCTGCTATAACTCTGGCACCACTATAAAGGATACCTTGGAAAGTGTCAGGACCCAGACTTATGCCCAGACCGGAAAAATAGAACACCTCATCATAGATGGGCAATCCGCAGACGACACCCTGGAAAAAGTTAGACGTTTTAAACATATTGCCAGATGTATCTCCGAAAAGGACCAGGGAGTATACGATGCCATGAATAAAGGCATCATTCTTGCTCAGGGTGACGTAATCGGGATACTGAACTCGGACGATGTTTATGCATCGAATACTGTCATAGAGCAGGTAATGAAGGCATTTGAGGACCCGGCAGTAGACGCCGTATACGGTGATTTACAGTATGTTGCGTCGAACGACATAAATAAAATTGTTCGTTATTGGCGTTCGGGCTATTTTAGCGTCAGGAATTTCTATTTTGGATGGATGCCTCCGCATCCTACTTTCTTTGTCAGAAGCTCCGTTTATAAGCAGACCGGCACCTTTAATTTAACTCTACGATCAGCCGCCGATTATGAAATCATGCTCCGAATTTTATTGAAGCATAAGTTGCAAGCCCGCTATATACCTGAAGTTCTGGTCAAAATGCGTACAGGAGGAATCAGTAACGCATCTTTCCAAAACCGCCTCAAAGCAAACCGCGAAGACCGGGAAGCCTGGCGACTGAACGGAATCAGGCCATATTTTTTCACGACCTATTTAAAACCAATCAGGAAGATTTTCCAATTCATTAATAAATGACATTGGGCAAGAAAATTGAACTGATCATATAAAGCTGTTAAATCGGCGGATTCAGACATTGGATTAATCTTTCGACCCTGATAAACCATTGTCGCATCGCTTGCTAATTGTATTAATAAATAATAAGAAAATAAATTATGTCAAAAACAGCATTGGTTACCGGGGTTACGGGCCAGGATGGCGCATATCTCACCGAACTTCTTTTGTCAAAAGGCTACCAGGTTCATGGCGTCAAAAGACGTAGCTCATTGTTCAATACCGATCGTATCGACCACCTCTACCAGGATCCGCATGAAAAAAATATTCAACTTACCCTTCACTACGGCGATCTGACCGATTCTACGAACCTGATCAGGATAATCCAGGAAGTTCAACCTGACGAGATATACAACCTCGCCGCAATGAGCCACGTGGCTGTAAGTTTTGAAACGCCTGAATACACTGCCAATGCTGACGGTATCGGGACCCTTCGATTGCTCGAGGCTATAAGGTTGTTGGGGCTGACCAAAAAGACGAAAATATACCAGGCTTCTACTTCTGAGTTATATGGTAAGGTGCAGGAAATTCCCCAGTCGGAAAAAACACCATTCTATCCACGCTCGCCTTATGCTGTTGCAAAAATGTATGCTTATTGGATCACGGTTAATTACCGCGAGGCGTATGGAATGTTTGCGGTTAACGGAATCCTGTTCAATCACGAATCTCCTTTACGTGGTGAGACTTTTGTTACCCGTAAAATTACTCGTGGGGTCGCCAAAATTGCTCTTGGATTCCAGGATAAAATATTCCTGGGTAACCTGGACGCAAAACGTGACTGGGGTCATGCCAAAGACTACGTGGAAGCGATGTGGCTGATTTTACAACAGGATATTCCTGAAGACTATGTGATCGCTACTGGAGTAACTACCTCTGTCCGTGATTTCATCATTAAGGCATTCAGGCAGGTGGGTGTTGAATTGGAATTTAAGGGAAAAAATGAAAAAGAAATAGGCATAGTTGTCGAAAGTAATAATCCTGACTACCCGGTAGAAATTGGCAAAACTGTTGTGGCTGTTGATCCAAGATATTACCGTCCAACTGAAGTAGATCTGCTGATTGGTGATCCCACCAAATCACAGACACAACTTGGCTGGAAACCAAAGTATGATCTCGATGGGCTCGTCGAAGAAATGGTTGAGCACGATGTGGAACTCTTTAAAAGAGAAAAACTGTTACATGAATCCGGATTTGCCATCAAGAATCAATACGAATAAATAAATTAGTGTGGATATTGGTTTGTCTTTAGATCCGGTATTTCCAACAACAATAATGAGCAATGCAGAAAACAGATAGAATTTATTTAGCAGGTCATAGAGGGATGGTTGGTTCGGCAATACGTCGCAAGCTTGAAAAAGAAGGTTATACTAACCTGATTCTGCGGACTTCCAATGATCTTGATTTAACGAACCAGCACGATGTTAACGAGTTCTTCGAAAAAGAAAAGCCTGATTATGTAATACTGGCTGCGGCAAAGGTTGGCGGCATTATGGCGAACAACACCTATAGAGGCATGTTCATCTATGAAAACCTGATGATCCAGAATAACGTAGTACATGCATCTTACGTAAACGGTGTCAAAAAATTAATGTTCCTGGGTTCATCCTGCATCTACCCCAAGCTTGCTCCACAACCAATAAAAGAAGAGTATCTGCTGACCGGGGAGCTCGAACAAACCAATGAACCGTACGCGATAGCAAAAATAGCAGGTATAAAACTTTGCGATGCTTATCGTGCACAATACGGCTGCAATTTCATATCGGTAATGCCAACAAATATGTATGGTCCGAATGACAACTACGACCTGGAAAAGTCACACGTATTGCCGGCTATGATCAGGAAGTTCCACGATGCTAAAATCGATGGTAAGCCGACCGTTACAATCTGGGGTTCAGGTAAGCCCAGGCGTGAATTGATGCATGCGGATGACCTGGCTGATGCGTGCTACTATTTGCTTTTGAACTATAACGAACCCGGCCCGGTAAACGTCGGAACAGGAGTGGATATAGAGATCAGGGAATTGGCCGAGCTTGTTAAGGAAATTGTTGGGTATAAGGGTGAAATAGTCCATGACTATTCAAAGCCCGACGGTACACCGAGGAAGCAGCTCGACGTAAGTAAACTCACCAAAGCTGGCTGGAAAGCAAAAATTGGGTTGAGGGAAGGAATTGAATCGGTATATAAGGAGTTCGCGGCAAAATATCAACCTCAGCATTAGAGCGAACACCGACCCATGACCGCCGTCAAATTCGGTCACTGATCAAATATTTTTAGTAGATCCCCGTTAGGTGATTACTATCCAATTCTGCAGCGTACTACATCACAAATGTCGAAACTGCATCATCGGAAGGTAGTTTGCTACGGGGATTTTTTATTGGTTTAATTCCGAAAAATCACCAAATGCAAGCCGGTTATGCCCTGATTCGTACCATTATAATTTGTAATACAAATTATCTAATATTGTACCCCTATGTTCTCGATCTTCAAAAAACACGGTTCCAACAAAATAGATCTGAGTGAGATTGCCACAGATATGCACTCCCACTTTATTCCGGCAATAGATGACGGTTGCGATAATGTAGAAAGTTCCGTAATTCTCATTAAAGGACTCATGGATCTGGGTTACACCCGGATAGTAACCACTCCACATGTCATTTCAGACATGTATAAAAACGATCCGGAAACCATAGGAGCGGGGCACAAAGTGCTTCAACAAGGGATACAGGACCACGAACTGGATATCACTACCCGCGCAGCAGCGGAATACTATATGGACGAATATTTTGAAAGTCTCCTCCTGGCCGACGCTCCGCTGCTTACCATCAAGGATAAAATGGTGCTCGTGGAAATCTCTTTCTCCAGCGCTCCCTTAAATTTTAAGGACATGCTCTTTGCCATGCAGATGAAAGGGTATCAACCAGTCCTCGCTCATCCTGAACGTTATCTCTACCTGGCTGGTGACAAACTGATGTACGATCATCTTAAAGACATGGGCATCCTGTTCCAGATGAATATTCTTTCTGTGGCTAATTATTATGGCAAAACCGCCGCTGAGCTTGCCCACTACCTGATCAAAAAAGGCTATATCGACATGATTGGTACCGATATGCACCACTACCGTCACCTCGAAGTGCTAAGATCATCCTCCCAGATAATGGGACCGGTAAAGGCGTTGCTGGATACCGGGAAAATACTCAATCCCTTACTTTAACAGCTAATCGCCAAACAATTGCCCTCAGCAGTTGTAAATAATCCCATGAATGCGTTCACTATAAAGGACCTGGAGAATTTGTCAGGGGTAAAGGCTCACACCATCAGGATGTGGGAGCAACGCTATTCGTTTCTAAAACCACAGCGTACGTCCACCAATATCAGGTACTACAGCTGCGAAGAACTCAAGTCCATCCTGAACATTGCTCTTCTTAATAAATACGGGTTCAAGATCTCTCATATAGACCGTATGTGTCAGCGGGAGATGCGCGAGAAACTGACAACCCTCACGCACAGTGAGGCCCAGCAGGAAAGGATCCTTAATGAACTCCTCCATTGTATGGTTGACCTGGATGTGCATCTTTTTGAAAAGCTGCTGGATGAACAGGTTGCGCTGCGCGGAATAGACAAAACTATCACCCAGGTTATTTTTCCTTTCCTGGATAAACTCGGTATTCTCTGGCTCGTCAGCAATATTAATCCTGCCCAGGAGCACCTGGTAAGTAATATCATCAGGCAAAAGATCATAGCAGGAATTGACGCCTGTGAAGATGTTCCCATCGGGCATGAAGCTCCAAAACGGGTACTGCTTTTTCTGCCTGAAGGAGAGCACCATGAACTTGGGTTACTTTATACACATTATCTTCTGAAAAACCGGGGCATCGCCGTACTCTACCTGGGTGCCAATGTGCCGGCCAGGGATGTCGAATTTGTCTATAGTCTTAAGAAGCCAGACTTCCTCTACACCCACCTTACCTGCATAGCCGATAATTTTGATCTGGCTAAGTTCATTTCATTCACTTCGAAAGCTGCGTCTGCCTCACAACTTGTTATCTCGGGAAGCGTCACCCAGAACTACAACCGCAAAATTCCACCTAATGTGCAATTGAAAAAATCTTTGCCGCAGGTAATGGAATTTATCAATGCAATTTGATCGAATTGTTAATTCCGCATCTCCTGCGATCTGACCCGTTTCGGTTTCCGTATGTTTCGGGGTTTCTCAAGGTTACTCCTGTCTAAAGATGCGGCTCTTACTGTCGTATTGCAGATTTAAATGACCCTTTTATTGTTGCAAAAACGATATTCAGCCATTATGTCAGTGTTTAGCCATCAAAAATCAAGTGGCACAATCTTTTAGGCTTAGGTAATCGTTAGGGGTAAAACTTTGTTTAACTTTTTAACAGAAAAATTAAACAAAATCCTTTGCCGGGAACTAATCGGGGGTTAAATTTGGGAACACAATCGGAAAAACGCTCGCAAACCGCGGGGAAGAAACCAGGAAAGTTCAGGATCACCCCCTAAGAAAACGTAGAATCGCACTTACAAAAACTCACTAATACGCTAATAAAACTATTAGGAATATAATAAACGCAGACCATGTCAACAATCGAATTCAACAACATGCTGGTGAACAATGCGGAATTTCTGAAGCCGTTTGCTATCACCTTAACCCGGGATTCAGAAGCGGCCAAGGACCTTTTCCAGGAAACACTGTTCCGTGCCCTGGCGAATAAGGAAAAATACAATGTTGGCACCAACATTAAGGCATGGCTGTATACCATCATGCGGAATATATTTATCAATAACTACCGCAGGAAATCCAAGCAAAACACCATTTTCGATAATACCCCGAATGAATTTCTGCTTAACCAGAGCCAGTCGGTGGCGTCAAATGCGGCGGAAAGCACCTTAAGATTGAAAGACATCCAGGAAGCGGTTCATAATCTGCCGGAGATATTCCGGAACCCGTTCCTTCTTTATTTCGACGGTTTCAAGTACCATGAAATTTCGAAGATGATGAACGAACCCCTTGGAACTATCAAGAGCCGGATCCACTTTGCGCGCAAACTGCTTAAGTCACAGATCAACAGGTATTAATCAGACGATATTGGCAATAACAGGTCTCACGGATAAGAAAGGCATATTTCAACGAACTATGCCTTTCTTATTTCCTAACTTCAACAACCATTCGCTTTGCCTGAAACCATACACTGGCAATGCCCTGCGAACACTAACCAAATAACATTAACTCACTAACAATAACCAAGGACAGTCATTCAAGACCACTAACCAATGATAGTCACTCAAGTGCGCTAACCAATGATGCCAACTCAGACCGCTATCAAACGATAGTTGATAATAACCAAAAAGCACATTACAATAATTAACCCTTGAGCACTAACCACAGTTAATTCGTGATCATTAACCGACTATATTTAACCTATATCGCTAAGCCATATCGCTAAATCCATATCACAAAAGCATATCACAAACTAATAGCTCAAACCAATATCTCAAACTAACAGCTCAACCCAATAACTCAAACTAATAGATCAAACCAATAGCTCAAACCAATATCATTAAGCCTACATCTCAAATCCATATCTCAAACCATCATCACTAAGCCGAACTCTCAAACCCATATCACTAACCCATAACTCATCACTCATTACTCGTAATTCCCATCACGTTATTATCATAGGGGCCGGTTTCGCCGGACTATCATCCGCATGTTTTCTCGCGAAAGCCGGAGTGCGCGTGACCGTTCTTGAAAAACAACCCGGACCGGGCGGAAGAGCCGCCCAGCTAAAAACTGCAGGTTTCACTTTTGATATGGGGCCAAGCTGGTATTGGATGCCTGATGTCTTCGATCGTTTTTTCGGATCGTTCGGTAAACAGACTTCCGGTTACTACAAACTGGAGAGGCTCGACCCTTCCTACCGGATCTACTGGCCAAAGTCAGGGACAAATGATGAGCCTGACTCCCCAAGCCATGCGACAGGTCCTCGCGACGATTCCACTGATTCTCCGGACGACGCCACTGATTCTCTTGACGATGCCACCGATTCCCGGAACGATGCCACTGATCATCTCCAGGATTATACTGATCTCCCGGCTGATCTCGGTCAGCTAAAAGATCTATTCGAATCCATTGAACCCGGCTCCTCAGCCCGGCTCGATAAATTTCTTGCTGAAGCTGCATACAAATACCGGGTAGGTATGCAAAAGCTGGTATATAAACCCGGACTTTCCATATTTGAATTTGCTGACCTGGAAGTGATGAAAGGAGCATTCCAGCTTGATCTCCTCACCTCCATGGAAAAACATGTCAACCATTATTTCCAGCATCCGAGGTTACGGGAAATACTGAAGTTCCCGGTTTTGTTCCTGGGTGCGCTTCCAAAAGATACACCAGCTTTATACAGTCTCATGAACTATGCTGACATCGTGGGCGGAACCTGGTATCCCGACGGCGGTATGTACGCGGTGGTAGATGCAATGTATCAACTGGCGCTGGAACTCGGCGTGGACTTCAACTTCAACGAAGCAGTTACAGAAATAACTGTCGAAGAAAAATCCGTACACGAAGTGCTCACCCGTCGCAATGTTTATTATGCCGATGCAGTAATTGGCGCGGCCGATTATCATCATATCGAAACACAACTGCTTCCTTCTTCATGTCAATCATATTCCGGCCAATACTGGGCCACCCGGAAGATGGCTCCATCCTGCCTTCTCTATTATGTAGGAATAAATAAAAAAATTTCCAACCTTCTGCATCATTCATTGTTCTTCGATACGGACTTCGAGAGACATGCAACTGAAATATATGAGCAACCTGCATGGCCGACTGATCCGTTATTTTATGTCTGTGCGTCATCAGTCACTGATGACGCAGCTGCACCACCAGGTCATGAAAATCTGTTCTTCCTTATACCGGTTGCAGCTGGTATGAAAGACGACACAGAGGCCGTACGTGAATTATATTTTCAAAAGATCTTATCAAGATTTGAAGACAGGACCGGCGTATCGATCAAAAATTCAATCGTCTTCAAAAAATCTTTTGCATATGCTGATTTCGTAGATAGGTATAATTCATTTAAAGGGAATGCATATGGCCTGGCTAATACCTTGAAGCAAACGGCTATCCTGAAACCTTCGTGTAAATCAAAGAAGATCGGGAACTTGTTTTACGCGGGTCAACTCACTGTGCCTGGGCCAGGAGTGCCGCCCAGCCTGATCAGCGGCGAAATAGTAGCAGGGGAAGTAGTGAAGTTTCTGAAGGCAGTGCGTTAAACGAACGTTTGCAATAAAGACATTGTAATAAAGACATTAAGAGATTCATTCTGTTGAATGTTTAAGTATTATCAGATCATCATTGCAAAACCTTAAACAAGGATAGCAACGTAATTAAGAGCACTATATCTTAACAGGTTTGTCCAGGCAATAATACAAACCACCTATCGTGGTGAATTTCTTTAGGATGAAATGACTTAAAATCGTTAAATTGTTTGAAGCATGATGCCCCTCTTTCACAAGGTCAGCCAGATGTGTAGCTGCATTACAACAAAGGAATACAGCAGCTCATTTTCATCGGCAATTAACTTATTAAATAAGGATCTTCGAAATCCGATCTATAATATCTATGGATTGGTAAGATTTGCCGATGAGATTGTTGACACTTTTCATGACTATGATAAACAACATTTGTTGCAGGAATTTAAACAGGCAACTTATGATGCACTTGATCGTGGGATAAGTCTTAACCCGATATTACATAGCTTCCAGCTAACCGCTAATCAATACAAGATAGACAGGAAACTAATCGATGCTTTTTTCAAGAGCATGGAGATGGACCTGCACGAACAGTTTTACACCCAGGATGGTTATAATGAATATATCTATGGCAGTGCGGAATCAGTGGGGTTGATGTGTTTGTATGTTTTTTGTGAAGGAGATCAGGATAAATACAACCAGTTAATGCCTGCGGCCAAATCGCTGGGTGCCGCTTTTCAAAAAGTTAACTTTTTGCGGGATGTCAAAAATGACCACCAGCTATTGAACCGCACTTATTTCCCGGGGGTTGATTTTAAGAACTTTACGCCGGCTATGAAACAGTTGATTGAGGACGATATTGCGGTCGATTTCAAAAAAGCTTACCAGGGAATTGTAAGATTACCATGGAAAGCAAAATTTGGTGTGTATGTTGCATACAAATATTATTTCTCACTGTTCAATAAAATAAAAAAACTCCAACCTTCCAGGATCATGGATGAAAGAATCAGGATTCCGAATTATGGAAAAGCGATGATCGTGGTAAGGGCGGGTTTGAAAAATCAATTGAATTTATTGTAAATTAAATATGCCAGGTACGCAGGAAGTGATCCTTGTTAATGAACAGGATGTGGAGATAGGGAAGATGGAGAAGCTGGAAGCACATCAGAAAGCAGTTTTGCACCGTGCGTTCAGTGTATTCATCTTTAATAAAAAAGGGGAGATGTTGTTGCAGCAACGTGCCCGCAACAAATACCACAGCGCAGGGTTATGGACAAATGCATGCTGCAGCCATCCCTCACCCGGTGAAGACACATTGAGTGCAGCCAGCAGGCGACTGATAGAAGAAATGGGCTTCTCGACCGCGCTGACAAAGATCTTCGAGTTCACGTACCAGACCCGCTTCGATAACGGTTTGACCGAGCATGAATATGATCATGTGTATACCGGCGTTTTCGAAGGCACTATCAAACCCAACCCTGATGAAGTGAAGGACTATTGTTTTAAGAGCCTCGATGAGATTGAAGCGACCCTGCAGTCACATCCGGCTAAATACACGAGTTGGTTTCATATCGCTTTTCCAAAGGTGAAAATGAAACTGGCCGAGGCAGGGGCGGCTTTAATTTAAACTGTGCAAAATGAATCCATTCGTATTTATAGGCATTTTTCTTGGCACATTTGCCCTCATGGAAGTAATTACCTGGCTTACTCACCGTTATGTGATGCACGGTTTTCTCTGGTATTTGCATGAAGATCATCACCAGAAAGGACCCGGTTTCTTTGAGAAAAACGATGCCTTTTTTCTTATTTTCGGCATTCCGACTTTTTTCGGCATTTTATATGGCACCCTTAACAGCATTTATTGGTTACAGGCTGTTTGCTACGGGGTGATGGCTTATGGTATTGCCTATTTCGTGGTGCATGATGTGATAATACATCAACGTTTCAAATGGTTCAGCCGCTCCAACAGCACCTATGTGAGGGCCATCCGCTGGGGCCACAAAATGCACCATAAACATCTTGGAAAACACGACGGTGAATGTTTCGGCATGCTGATCGTGCATAAAAAGTATTGGGACAAGATCAAACGCGACAAAAAAATGCAGGAAGATGCTGCCACCAAAAAGTCAGGAACGCATTCTACAGGTTTTGAAGCGACAGCCCGGTAGGAAGGCGGCTGGGTGACGGTGACCCGTTCCCTGCCATTAACTTTAACAGCTCCTTCAGTTACCGTTATAATGACCAATCATTACGATTACATCTTTACTGGCGCCGGTTGCGCGGGATTCAGCCTGCTGATGCGACTGATCAAATCCGGTAGTCTGAAAGATAAAAAGGTGTTGATCATTGATAAGTCTTCAAAAACCGCAAACGATCGCACCTGGTGTTTCTGGGAGAAGAAAACGGGTTTTTTCGAATCGCTTGTTCACCATTCCTGGGATAATCTCGGTATATACGGGCAAGAATATGCCGGCACTTTTGATATAGCGCCTTACCGGTATAAGATGATCCGGGGGATTGATTTTTATAATCACTGTCTTGATCAGATCAGGTCAACACCGCAGGTGACAATGCTGCAGGATGAAATAATTGCCATCGGGAACCACGGCAATGCCGCGTTTGTGACCACAACAGGAGACGCCTTCACAGCTGATTATGTTTTCAACAGCACGTTGCTGAATCATACCTTGTCACAACTACCTGCGTTAAAAATTAACGCATCACAATGGAACGGGTCACCAATAATTCACCCGGAACCTGGTCCCGCTTCAACCTCAGCACAAACCATCAATAGCTTAACACCAAATCCATCCATCTCGCAATACTATACCCTTCTCCAGCATTTTAAAGGATTTTTTATCAGGACCGCCGCTGATGTATTTGATCCCAACAAAGGAACACTAATGGACTTCCGGGTGAGCCAGCACAACGGTACCACTTTCGTTTATGTGTTGCCGTTATCTGAGCGGGAAGCCTTGGTGGAGTATACTTTGTTTACTGCGGGTCTGCTCTCTCAACAGGAATATGACGTGGCGATTCACGAATACATAAAAACCGTGTTGAACATCAACACCTATGAAATTGTTTCCTCCGAGTTCGGCGTGATCCCGATGACAAACGTTCCATTCCCCGCTTACGACGGCAGGGTGATACATATTGGCACCGCAGGCGGTCAGACGAAACCATCGACCGGCTATACCTTTACATCTATCCAGAAACAGGCCGACGCCATGGCTTCACGCCTGGCAACAAATAAGTTTCCCATTGCAAAAACGACATTCGCAGCCAAAAAGTTCAATTGGTACGATTCCATCCTTCTGAACGTACTGGCAACGGGTAAGCTACCGGGCGCCTTTATCTTTACGGAACTTTTCCGTAAAAACAGGATTGCCGACGTCTTCAGGTTCCTGGATAATGAATCCAGCCTGGCCCAGGATCTTACCGTGATCCGTGCGTTACCGGTACTGACATTTGCAAAAGCCGCCGTCCAGCAGGCAACAAAACCGCCCGGTTCACCGGTTCTCCATACATAAACCAGGCGGCTATCCCAAAATTCAGGATAAAGCTGTCATGTGCAATGCTGTTAACACCGGTCAAAGATGTGGGTTTTCCCATTTCGGTTGTTGACAGTACTCTAGCTAAAGACAATTTCTCTCCCGTTCCTCCTATTAACAAGTACCTTCATAAAAAGCAATATTTCTCCTGTTCATGGTATTAGCAAGTGCCTTATTTAGAAGTGATATTTCTCCTGTTCCTGGTGTTAACAAGTGCCTTATTTAGAAGTGATATTTCTCCTGTTCCTGGTATTAACAAATGCCTTATTTGCAAGCAATATTTCTCCTGTTCCTGGTATTAACAAATGCCTTATTTATGAGTGATATTTATCCTGTTCCTGTTATTAACAATGCCTTAATCAGAAGAGATGTTTCACCCGCTCCTTTTCGTAATAAGTATTTCGCCTTCAGGATGACCTTGCGACCGTCCAGCTTCTGACAATTACCGCACTTAAAAGATGTTAGAATTCCTGCTCATGCTATTGACAATTACCGTACTTATTTTGTATCATTAACTGCCATAACAGCCTGCCGGAAGGCATAAATTTGGTATATTTATAGTCGCTCAATCGTAACACTGATGATTAAATCTAAATCTTTGAAATGTATCCTGGCTGCAGTGTGCATTTTGGCTTTACCACTGTTTACCTTCGCACAAAAAGAAAAAGTAGCTGAGAACTATGATGAAATTGTTCATAACATCGGTAAGATGGTTGAATACATTCACTATCAGCCGAAGGCAATAGATGATACATTTTCCAAACAGGTTTTTGCGGGCTACTTCGAAGCCCTCGATCCCGGCAAACTTATTTTCATCAAAAGCGATATTGATTCTTTCAGAAGATGGGAAACCAGGCTTGATGATGAGATCAAAGGCGATAAGCTTACTTTTTTTAAAACAGTAAGTGGTATCTACCGTACACGTATACTCGAAAGCCAGGAGTTGTCTGCCCGTTTGCTTAAGCAGCCTTTTCAGTTTGATAAGGATGAGCAGTATACAGCTGATCGCGACAGTGCAGAGTTCCCTGCAACGCTAAAAGAAAAGGATGAAGTATGGCGGAAGTACATGACTTATTCTGTATTGAATACGTATGATGATCTGTTGGACGACAGCATTGCCGCTAAGCTTGGACCTAAGATAGATACATCGGTTGAGAGACGTGCCCGTGATATCGTGAACCGCGGTCAGCAAAGAAATTTCAAACGTATGCTGGAAGGTGCAACGGAATCAGAAAACTTCGGACAATATGTGAATGCGATCATCCGCCTTATGGATCCGCATTCAGGATATTTTTTGCCGGTGGATCGTCGCGAGTTCCAGGAAAGTCTGAGTGGAATATACTATGGAATCGGTGCCCTTTTGCAGGAGAGCGATGGTGTTGTAAAAGTTTCTGAACCCATGATCGGTGGCCCGGTATGGCGCTCCGGCCAGATAGAAAAAGGTGATATCATAGTTTCTGTTGCCGAGGAAAAACAACCTGCACAGACTACCGAAGGTTTATCCATGCCTGAAGTTATCAAATTGATTCGTGGTAAAAAGGGAACAGTGGTAGTGGTAGGTTTCAAAAAAGCAGATGGTACAATCAAAAGAGTTTCCCTGGCCCGGGATGCCCTTCAGTTAGAGGATACCTTTGTAAAAAGTGCCGTGATTGAAGATTCAACAAAAGATGGTACTTCAAAACTGGGATATATTTATCTCCCCAAATTTTATACAAGCTTCGGTGATGATAATGGCCGCAGCTGCGCATTCGATGTAGCCACTGAGATCATTAAATTGAAAATGGAAAACGTTAAGGGGATCATTATTGACGTACGCGACAATGGTGGCGGCAGCCTTGGCGAGGTGATCAGGATGGTGGGCCTTTTTATGAAAGAAGGACCTGTTGTGCAGGTGAAATCACGTGACAAACAAGCGGAATCAGACGGGGTGAATAATAAAAGCATTTTGTATGATGGCCCGCTCGTAGTACTGGTAAATGAATACAGTGCCTCTGCTTCAGAGATCTTTGCAGCAGCGATACAGGATTACCGGCGCGGGATTATAGTCGGTAGCGCCAATACCTATGGTAAAGGGACTGTTCAGCGTGGTTTCTCCGTTCCGGGCAAAGACATCAGGGCAAAGGATGTTGACCTTGGAACTTTGCATCTCACCATCCAGAAGTATTATCGTGTCAGTGGTGGAGCTACCCAGATCAAAGGAGTGTCTCCGGATATAGTGTTACCCGGGTTTAACAAGCTTTCACACGCGCAGGAAAAATATAACCCAAGTGCACTGCCCTGGGATACCATACACCAGGCTAATTATTACCCGACTGCAGATACCAGTTATTTCTCAATACTGAAAAACCGGAGTGAAGCAAGGATAAAGCTTGATCAGAATTATAACAAGCTGAACAAAAACATCGACTGGCTTGATAAGTCGACCGATACCTATTCACTCAACCTTCTTAAGTTCCGTGAAGACAGGGCAAAGGTGACGCAGGCTGTCCGCGAGGTAAGAAATTCAAGTACGATGAAGGATGAATTAAAAATTCATAATACCCAGGAAGATTCCCTGGCCTTAGCCAGGAAAGAAGAATTTCGTCGCGAGAACAACAAGTTTTGGTTAAACAGCCTGAAAAAGGACCTCTATCTCGGAGAAGCAGTTTTTGTATTAAAAGATTTATTGCAGACCGTTAACGGTTATGCATACGTGCAGCAAAAGAAATAAGAAAAGAAATCTGTGGATTGCGCCTCGCAATGTATAAGCGATCAGTAGCTACGAACCGCAGGATGGGGGCAGTTCAATGCATTCTTTCTGGAACTCCGGAAAGTTCGATGTATACAACGGACGATACTGCAGTTAGCCAGTTGTAAGTTAGAAAGCCTTTGCCCAATAATCATAACCGCATTTCAGTCTCGGTGTTTCAGCACAGCGGTTGTCACCAACAACTGCCCCGTATGGCGCATGGTATGTTCGGCAGCATGAAATAATAATCCGATTACCGTTGAGGGCAACTGCTGCCTGCCAACGCCGCGGAATTGGGTCAGCGTAGATTCATCCGTTTCAGCCAGGGCTTTGAGAAACCCCCCAACCTGGAACTCCAGTTTTTGCACCAGGTCAGCCGCACTGCCCATTGTGTCGCTTTCACTGCTGAGATACAGCAATTGATCGGTACTCAATTGCTGGCCATTGGCATAAGTAAGCAGGCGATCCAGCACACCCGTGATATGTTTTAAATGAAAACCCGGCGACGCGACTCCCGCCGGCTTTTCGAACAATTTTTCTTCAGGAAAACCGGTCATCATTGTCCTGATCTCTTTTGCCGCCTGGATAAGCGCATGCGCAACAGGCTGTAGCAACGAAGGTATATTTTCGACGGGGCCTGCCAGCCACCTTTCAACTGATTCTGCCATGTTGCAAAAATAAGAGAAGTAGACCGTTGAATATGCAATACCCGTTGCGTTGTCAGTCATGAACGGTTAACCGCTGGCACAATTTTTTGGCATTATTGGTATGCTCAAGCGCTGCCTTCTTCTTCAATGTTTCCTTATTGTTTTCGTAATATCTGTTTTTAGCCAGGCTACCAACAGCTACCCTTATGCGCTGGTGGCGGGTGGTTCAAAGGGCATTGGTTATGCAATCGCCGAAGCGCTCGCCAAACGAAACTTCAACCTGGTCCTGGTTGCGAGGAATGCTGATACCCTGAAAAAAGCAAAGCAGGTTTTGGAAAGCAAGTACAAGGTGGTTGTTGATATATTGTCTTATGACCTGAGTAAAGTTGAGTCAGTTGCCGCAGTTTCCCAATACTGTTTATCGCGCAGGCTTCCTTTGCGTATGTTGTGCAATGTGGCTGGTATTGGTGGTGCAAAGGATTACCTGGAACTGCCGCTTGATTCGCTCTACTACATGATCGACCTCAACATCAAATCAGAAATTGCGCTGGTGATGAATTTGCTGCCACTGCTGGAACAGAACGCCCCTTCCTATATTATGAATGTGGGCAGCATGGCAGGATTTGCCCCGATTCCGCAGAAAAATCTTTATTCGGCTACCAAGTCGGCCGTTACCTTTTTCTCCTATTCACTAAAACATCAGCTAAAAGATAAAAAGATCAGCGTGAGTTGTCTTGCACCGGGACCGGTTTTTACAAAACCTGTGGTTATACAGGAGACAAAAAAACGCCTGGGTTTTGTCGGCAAATTGATGGCGGTGCCGCCGAAGAAAGTAGGCGAGATAGCGGTCCGCGAAACGCTGAATGGAAAAATGATCATTGTACCCGGTACACTACCAAAGCTCTTTTCGGGGTTCCTTAGGTTTATGCCACGTGGGTGGACCGCTACAATATATGATGAACTGGGCTGAGACCACTAAGGTTCAGCTCCACCAGGTCTCTTGCGGATATTGCTGACCAATGATCACCTGTTCGCCGATCCTTGGCGTGGTTAGAGACTGACCGAGTTTCTCAGCCGCCAGTTTTACCCTTTGCACGGGCTCGTTCCAGGTATGTAAAGAGAGTGCAAACTTCGACCAGTGAACCGGCATCAGCCATTTCGCCCGGAGATCGCGGGCTGCCTGGGCGGTTTGCTCCGGCATCATATGGATCATCGGCCACATGTCATTGTATTGACCACATTCAAGTAAGGCGATATCAAAGGGGCCGAACCGATCCCCAATTTCCTCGAAAAAATAATCATAACCCGAATCTCCACCGGCAAATACAGAGTAGCCGTCGAGCTTCACTACAAACGATGACCACAGGCTGCCGTTACGTTTCAGA
Source organism: Flavitalea antarctica (assembly GCF_054461535.1). NCBI lineage: Bacteria > Pseudomonadati > Bacteroidota > Chitinophagia > Chitinophagales > Chitinophagaceae > Flavitalea > Flavitalea antarctica. The sequence continues at coordinate 214,863 of NZ_JBTLQG010000004.1, read as the reverse complement.
CCCCGGCCGGAAAAATGTCTTGCAGGGCAGGCAGTAAGTTGAATATTATCAAACGATGCCGATTCCCACCAGTCCAGTTCAGAAATGCTTGTCCCGGGTAAAAGGTCTGCCAGCCGGTCTCCAACACCAAGCGAGGTGCAAACCGATTTTATCTTTGGGGCAAGTTCCCTTACCGTATGCACATCGAGATGATCATAATGATCGTGGGTGATGATCAACAGGTCGATAGCTGGCATATCATCAGCCGAATAACTATTGGCTCCATCAAAGGCCTTCACCATAAAAGAAAAAGGAGAGGCATAACCACTGAAGCAGGGGTCGACCAGGATGTTTTTGCCTTTGTAATGAATAAGATAGGATGAGTGGCCGAACCATACAATAACGGGTGTTGGGGAAAACAGGTTTTTAAGATTGGTCTTAACGACCGGGAGGCTATGATCGGGCCTGGAGGCATTTGGTCGATTCAATGACTTCCTGATCATCGTAACATAGGAAACATCATCCGGCTTCATTTTGGTGGGACTGAGATTCGCAAAGGAACCGTTCTTGAAATTGACCGAATTATTGATCCGCTGGGCGCGCATCACCCTTTCTTTATCCTTGTTCATTCCAGGTATGACGTTGAGGATTTAGAAATATTTCATTCTGTGGCAAATTAGATGCTGATAAGTTGTAGTTTCTTAACTTCAATCCCCGGTAAAATATCCAATCACACTTTTGCTTTTCAGACATCTCATGAGAAAATCATCCATTACCCTTATCCTGTTGTTTATTGTGGCGATTAGCGCCTCAGGCCAGGAGAAAGATTTTATGAAGGATAAACATCGGCCCCAGTTCCATTTCTCCCCTAAACGATACTGGATGAATGATCCGAATGGTATGGTCTATCTTAATGGAACCTATCACCTGTTTTTCCAGTATTATCCTGAAAAAACGGTTTGGGGTCCTATGCATTGGGGACATGCAACCAGCAGGGATATGATCGCCTGGCAGGAACAACCAATTGCCCTTTACCCGGATTCTCTTGGTTACATTTTTTCGGGCAGTGCGGTGATTGACTTTAATAATACCAGCGGTTTTGGAAAAAATGGTAAGCCACCTATGGTTGCTGTTTTTACCCATCATAATGATTCGCTTGAAAAACGAAAGCAAAACAATCACCAGTATCAAAGTATTGCTTACAGCCTCGATGAAGGAAAAACCTGGACAAAATATGCCGGCAATCCGGTCCTGAAAAGTCCGTGCATCCCCGATTTCAGAGATCCAAAGGTGATCTGGCATGAAGATAGCAAACGCTGGGTTATGACCCTGGCGGCCAAAGACCGCATCCATTTTTACGCTTCTCCGGACCTGAAAAACTGGACCTTCCTCTCAGAATTCGGCGAAAAATTCGGCGCCCATGGCGGAGTGTGGGAATGCCCCGATCTGTTTGAATTAAATTATGATGGTGGCAAAAAATGGGTACTGCTGGTAAGCATTAATCCGGGCGCCCCGAACAGCGGATCTGCGACCCAATATTTTACCGGGCAATTTGATGGAAAAACGTTCATTCCTACTGACACCCTTACCCGTTGGATGGACCTCGGGCCGGATAATTATGCAGGCGTTACCTTTTCAAATATGGCAGGTCAACGAGTACTGATGGGGTGGATGAGTAATTGGGACTACGCAGACCATGTGCCTACGCTGGAATGGCGAAGTGCCATGACTCTACCCCGTGAGTTGGGACTGACAAACATCGATGGTAAACCAATTCTTACCTCGAAGCCCGTCAATGAAACGCAAAAACTCCGGGGAAGACAGTTTAAGGTCGGAGATGTCAAAGTGAACGGAACCTATGATCTTGGGTCAAAAGCCGGGAAGAACACAAATGGATTATACGAAGTATATTTTGAAGCTGATGCGGCAAGCGATGTAAGTGTTAAGCTTGCTAACAATCTCAATCAATTCGTAACCATCGGATTTGATCGTCAGAAAAATCAATTCTACATTGATCGTAGTTCGTCAGGTAGGCAGGGCTTTAACAACTCTTTCTTTAAGCGCTCAGTTGCCACCAGAAACAGCAGAGATCAAAAAATAAAATTCCATCTTTTCATTGATCATTCATCCGTTGAATTATTCGCTGACGATGGCACCACGGTGATGACGGCACTCTTCTTTCCCGACGAGGTTTACAAAAAAATGGTTATCGCAGCCAAAGAAACAATAGGAAACGCCTTTATTTCAGAGATGAATAACGGAAAGAGGCGAAGAAAGTGATGAATTGAGAGTTATGAGTGATGAGTGAGGTATGAGGGGTTGAGTTGTGAGTGGCTTAGGGTCAGAGCGTGTATGGATTGTGTGTGGTGAGTAAATAGTCCAGGAGTTATTTATGGGTCCGACATCGCGTTAATACATTATTATTCCGGTAATAATACATATTGGGTTGATCGACCTGACTGGTATATTGGAGGCATAAATAGTTGTTATGAGTGGATCAGACGGCCCGATTGTAAAGAAGTCCTTTGCATTTGCTGTGAGAATAATCAAACTCTACAAGAGTCTGAATGAAAGGCACAGGGATTACCATTTAGGCAAGCAACTGCTGCGTTGCGGGACCTCGATCGGGGCCAATGTGAGAGAGTCTCAGAATGCCGAAAGCCGGCTCGATTTCATACACAAAATCTCGATCGCCTTAAAGGAAGCAAGTGAAGCTGTGTACTGGCTGGAATTGCTCAATGCAACAGAATACCTCAGTCACAGCGAATTCAATTCAATGATAATTGACGCAAATGAAATTCAAAAAATCCTCAAAAGTATTATTCTCACCTGTAAAAAGAAACCCAGAACTAATCCATCAACGTAAGATTCAATAACCACTAAAAGACAAATATCTAAATGAATTTTCACTCAGTACTTCAAAAATTCAAAACTCACTCATAATTCATAACTCTCAACTCATCATTTTCTTCACGGTTTGACAACTACTGATTTTGAACTGACCGAAAATCCACTAAAACAACCTGTCACGTTTGGTCCGTTAATGTTTCCGATTAATTCAACCGGCGTTGAGAAGGGCCCATCGTTGTTTCTTGCTTTATTAAAAGTATCCCAGAATGTGTATACCTCGCGGGTTACGCTGACCATGTAATAAGTAACCAGTTCGTTATAGTTGAAACCATAAGGCTGTGTGAGTGTGAGGTATTGTCCGTTGGTCAGATCGTCTGTACCATTGATCCGCCGGTTACTTGAAAGCGCGCCCCAGCCAAAGCCATCCCTGTTTTTCTCCTGGCGCCAGTAAAATAATTGCCTGTTCCCGATTGTATCCGGGTCCTTATAATTAACGGTGACCCTTGCTTTTGGAACATTACCTTCAGCTACATCGATATAAGGGTGACCCGTTGTAAGGGTATCTATCGTAATGATTGAAGGCAGGGAGGTAATAGCATTATAGTTTTTTCCTTCGCTGCTGATCTCCAGCAGATAGTATTTCCCTGGCTTTGCGATCAGCCCCGTTGGCCCGGTACGCAGGGTAGCAATTGTCTTTTGATCAACATACAATCCTTTACGATACTCCGGCGGTATCCTGGAGTTATTCGTCTCTTCCAAAACTATCCTTGATGACGAATTCCACCGGAAGGTACCGTCTCCATTGCTTTCGCCTTCGGTGATCGTTACCTGGGCGTTGCTGACCGCCGCTCCCTGGAAATCCGGCGAAAAATAATCCATGCTTTTTGTGAGGATCACATAGTTATACTCAGGCAAAAGGTTGTTGATATAGGCTTCCACTATTAATTGTGGTTCATTGGCCTTTACATCAATAGTGATATCTTTTTCACATGATGAAAGCAGCCCTGTCAACAGCATCGCTATGAGTAGTTTCAGGTTTTTTTCGTAAAGAAACAGCCGGCGTAAAATTTCATTCATTATCCAAATTTGAAGTTCCATGTTACACTGGGTAACACGGGAAATAAATAAACCTTCTTTCCCTTGATCTGTTTTTCAACGCGCTCGATGTCGAGGTATATAAAATATGGATTTGCCCTGTTATAGAGATTGTAGATACTGAAGTTCCAGCTGCTTCTTAAACCTTTGGTTTTATCCGGCCGGTGAGTGTAAACAAATGCGATGTCCATACGATGATAAGCCGGCATCCGGTAATCATTGATCTTATCGTATTGATCTATGGTTGTGAAAATATAATGACCGTCCACCCGGTTATAGCCCATGTTATAGGTGTACCTGCCAGTCGGCATCGTAATAGCATTCCCGGTACCATACACAAAAACGGCAGATCCTTCCCAGTGTTTATTGATCTTATAACTGGCTACCAGGCTCAGGTCATGTGTGCGATCGTAACGATACGGAAAAGATAATCCATCATTCATCTCAGCAAAGGTTCTCTCAGCCCGGCTCAGGGTGTAACCGATCCAGCCGGTAAGTCTGCCATATTTTTTCTGAAGCAGTAACTCTATACCATAAGCCCTTCCCTTACCGAATATCATTTCGTTTTCAAGGTTCTGGTTCAATAGTAACTGGGCGCCCGGTTTGAATTCGATCTGGTTGGTCATTTCCTTGTAATACCCTTCTACACTCAGTTCCAGCTTTCTTCCGAAAAGATCAACATAGTATCCCCCGGCCACCTGTTGTGCTTGTGCGGGCTTGATCCGGCGACTGCTGGGTATCCAAAGATCACTCGGGAAAGTTGCTGCACTGGTAGTTGCCAGGTGAAGGTATTGAACGGTGCGTGTGTATGAAAGCTTAACACCGGATGCGGGAGACAGTTTATAAAGTACATTCAATCTGGGTTCCGGATTATAATAACTTGCTATGCGGTCACCCTTTCCAAAAACTTCCGTCTGGCCGGAAGGTAAACCGTCTTCCTGGTAGATAACGTTCTGGGTTGGACCAACCTGGCTGAAATAACTATATCGAAGACCTGCAACAACATTCAGTTTATTAGTTATGTCAACGTCGGCACTCACGTAGGCGGCAGCTTCGCGCGCATATTGATTATTAATTTTTGAATCGAAGTTTTGTTCTCCGGCTGAAAGGCCACCGGCCCCGGGGTTAAAGCGATGCCAGATGTATTGAACTCCACCTTTGAGCCGGAGCCACTTATTGGCATTATAGCTCCAGTCATTTTTTACCTGGTAGTCATTTAACCCTGATGCAAATAATACACTGTTTGTGCTGAAGCCAAAACGGCTGTCAAGATTGAATTTGTTATAGACAACGGACAACTGTTGTTTTAGCTTCTTATTTATTTGTTGTTTCCAGGTGAGTCCTGCCAGCCTGTTTCCCCAATTGGCGTTGAACGACCTGGTGCCTTCCTTGTCATAATCCATATAAGTGAACCGGTCTTGCCCTGTATAGAATGTAAAGCTGAGCGAATTATTTTTATTCAGCAGGTAATCGATCTTACCATTAAAATCATAGAAATAATATCCATTATCTCCAATGCGTTCCCGCGCTACCAGTTTTCCTACCTGGTCTATATAAGTTCTTCTTCCGCTGATCATCACAGAAGACTTTCCTTTGACTATGGGCGCTTCGACAGCCAGTCTTGAAGCGATCAAACCCAGTCCACCACTGATCTTCAGTGAGTCTTTGTTAGCGTCCCTTGATTCGACTGCTATTACTGAACTTAAGCGACCACCGTATTCGGCGGGAATACCTCCTTTAATAACCTCAACGTTTTTTATAGCCTCACCATTGAAGACACTAAAAAATCCCAACAGGTGATTGGGGTTATACACCGGGATACCATCAAGGAGCACGAGATTCTGATCCGGACCTCCACCGCGCACATAGATACCTGCGCTTGCTTCACCCCCGCTTTTTATACCGGGTAACAGGGTTATAGTTTTCATCGGATCCGTTTCACCGAGGATAACGGGCAATTTCCTGATCTGCGCAATTCCCAACACCTGTGAACTCATCTGCGCACGATGAAGCCGCTGGCTTGCAGTTACAACAACATTGCCCAACATGCTCTGGCGCAGGTGTAAAATAATTGTGATAACAGTATCGTTATACAACCGGAGATTTATATTTGAATTATGGTGACCGACAGCACTTACAGCCAATTCGTATTGACCTTTAACCAATTGGATACTGGTGCGCCCGTTTGAATCTGCAATTATCTTTAACTCTCCGATACTGATGTTCGCATGACTCAATGCATTCATTGCATCATCAGTTACCTGCAATTGTAACCGGTAATCCTGAGCCGTGGCCAATATGGGAACGGCAACCAATAGCAGTAAGACAAGGCAGTTCATTAAAGAACTGACCATTCTGGTTACTCTCATGTTGGAGCGTAGTTATCCGCACGCGATTTCCCGCGTCCGGTTTTTGGTTTAATATTGGTTAGGGGGTAGACTGCTAATGTACAAATGTTTTCCTGTTTTCAAAATGCCCGGCATATTAAATTCAATTTAACATCCGGCATCTCAAAAACCCGGCGATTCTTGCAGTAATAGGTAACCTGAGCTTAAAGCTTTACCTTCTGGCCCGATTTTACCGCGGCATAAATAGCATCAATAATTCTCAGGTCTTTGAATCCTTCTTCGCCGTCTACCGGCACAATAGGTTTTTTATTTTCGAGGATAATTGCGGACATCTCGTCCATCTGAACCGTTTGATGAGTAACATGCGGGTGGGTCAGTTCCCCTTTATTGGTTCTTCCTTTTATTGGTCCGTAACCGGTTGATGGCTGCATTTCGCCGAAGCCCTTTTCGCCATTCAGAAAAAAGCGGTCAAGATTATTCATGGCATAGGTCGACAGGCACGATGCAACTGCTCCGCCCGGAAACCCAAGCTGAAATTGTATCGTTTCATCTACTCCTTCTTTGAATTTTACAGGATCAGTTTTTGTTTCCTGTGCTGTAACCCAGGTCGGTTCTCCACCGATCATATAACGGGCACCATTAACCGCGTAAATCCCAATGTCCATCATTGATCCGCCGCCTGCCAGTTTTTTATTCAGGCGCCATTGCGTTGGGTCACCTATTCTGAAGCCGCATAGTCCCTGGAAGAATAATGCCTTTCCGAATTCGCCTTCATTCCGCATCCTGATTATCTCCAGCGTTTTCGGTTCAAAATGCATGCGATACCCTACCAGTAACTTTACGTTTGCTTTCTTGCAGGCATCAATCATCTCCCGTCCTTCCTTTGCATTCAGGGCCATCGGTTTTTCACAGATCGCGTGTTTGCCAGCTCTGGCTACCCTTATCACCTGTTCCTTATGTAAGCTATTGGGAGTAATTACATATACGGCATCAATATCCGGATTGGTTTTTATGTTATCAAAGTTTTCGTAGTTGTAGCAGTTTTTTTCGGGGATATTATATTTCGCCTGCCAGTCTTTGATCTTTGAAGGTGTGCCACTGATAACACCAACGAGTTTTGCCTTTTTACAATCTTTCATTGCATCAGCCACCCGGCCGGCATAACTGCCTAGCCCACATATAGCGACACGCAAAACTGGTCCCTGGTAAGGTTTTTCTTCCGGCGCTGGTTTGGGTACCAATGCGTCTACCGGGAAAAAAGGAATAGCAAGTGCAGAAGCGGAAAGTTGTTGCAGAAAGTGGCGGCGTGACTTCATAACTATTTTTTATCTGGATGAAATTAAACGTTTGGACCCGATTCAATTGCGGTTTGAATATAGGTGTTAAAACCGTCAACACGATGAACTTACTAATAATTATGGTTCTGGCAATCTTACTGCCCGTGGTTTTGCAAATGAAAGTCTCACTTTTCCCCGCCCCGGCCGTGCCGGTCTTGTAAAGCCGTTTCTGACTCAAGCCCGAAAGGCCATCTTTTGCCGGTCAGGCCAGGAAAAAAGGCCACTTGCCTGAAGACTGAAAGAATCAGAACTTTGAGATCGCTCTGAAGTGGTCCCAGTCTAAGCTGTGCCCGCAGACAGCACCACTTCACCCGGGTCAGGTAAAAGGCATGGAATAGCCCCGTCCTGATAACTGTGGAAATCCTTTTAGGCTCCAGGCGTGACTAGTCCTCCTATTGTAGAAACAGGGTCCCCGAAACGTTAAGGCCGGCGAATATGCCCTCATTGTGTAGAATCATTACAGGGGTCGAAATGTGGTATAGATTTTTACAGGATTCACTAACGAAATTGCCATTTATGAAAGTGCTTGAAATCAAAGCAACAGAAGGTCCAAACTATTGGTCCATCAGGAGGCAACAATTAATTGTGATGCTTCTCGATCTCGAAGAGCTGGAAGAAAAACCAACAAACCAGATACCTCACTTTTACGATAGAATTAAAGAGATGCTTCCGACCTTATGGCAACACCACTGTTCGGAAGACATGGAGGGCGGATTTTTTGAAAGGGTAAAACATGGGACCTGGATGGGTCATGTCATTGAACACATTGCACTTGAACTGCAGGTCCTGGCAGGGCTCAAAGCGGACTTCGGCCGGACCAGGGGCGCCGGGGAACCCGGGAAATACTATGTGGTGTTTGACTACGAGGACCAGGAAAGCGGCCGATATAGCGCCGAAGCTGCGGTACGGATCGCGGGGGCACTTGTGAGTGGCCAGCAATATGACATAAACAGTGAAATTGGGACGATCAGGGCGATTGCTGCCAGGAACAGGCTTGGTCCCAGCACCGCATCCATAGTTGATGAAGCAAAGAGCAGGAACATTCCTGTGATACGGCTTGATGAAGATTCGCTCATCCAACTGGGTTATGGGGCGGCCCAACGCCGGATAGAAGCCACCATAGCCTCAACAACCTGCGGAATAGCTGTCGGCCTGGCAAGCTGCAAAAACGCAACGAAAAAACTCCTTAGTGCCAATTATATCCCGGTTCCGGAAGGTCAGAAATTCAGTACCGAAACAGAGCTGAAAATGATTTGCGAAAGCCTGGGGTACCCATTGGTTATAAAGCCGGTGGATGGCAACCAGGGTAAGGGTGCAACAACCAATATCAGGAATTATGACGAAGCGCTTGCTGCCTTCAGGTTGGCCAAAGATTTCTCCAACTACCTGATCGGTGAGAAGTTCATCAGCGGAGTCGATTTTCGGGTGTTGATCATAAATTTCAAATTTGAGGCGGCGGCACTCCGTACGCCGGCAAGGGTGACAGGTGACGGAGTACACACTATTGCGGAGTTGATTCAAATGGAGAACGAAGATCCGCGCCGGGGTGATGATCACGAAAATGAACTCACAAAAATAAAACTCGATGAGATCACTGTTAACTTCCTCAAACAGCAGCATCTGGCTCCAGATGCGATAGTGCCGAGGAGAAAAGAGGTGCTATTGAGACCTACTGCAAACCTGAGCACAGGCGGAACGGCAACAGATGTGACCGATCAGATTCATCCTGCCAACATTAAACTCTTTGAAAGAGTTGCCAGGATTATGAACCTGAACATTTGCGGTATTGACGTGATGGCGCCTTCCATTGCTGAGCCTATTACTGAGAATGGGGGAGCAATCATCGAAGTAAATGCAGCCCCGGGCTTCCGTATGCACCTCAATCCAACGGTAGGTAAAGCACGAAATGTGGCAAAGCCGGTAATAGACATGATGTTTCCCGGAAATGGGAACGGACGCATCCCGATAATGGCTGTCACGGGTACAAACGGCAAAACTACTACTACAAGGCTGTTGGCACATATTGCAAAACACGCCGGCTATCATGTTGGATATACTACAACAGATGGAATCTATATAGACGATGAGATGATCCTGGAAGGTGATTGCACCGGTCCGGTTTCAACAAGGACCGTATTGCATGATTCGTGGGTCGATATGGCAATCCTTGAGTGTGCAAGAGGGGGCATACTTCGCGGAGGTCTCGGCTTTGATCAATGTGATGTGGGTATCATTACAAACATTGCAGGCGATCACCTTGGCCTGGGAGGTATAGATACCATGGAACAGCTGGCAAAGGTAAAATCGACCGTGGTTGAATCGGTGAAACCGGATGGTTATGCCATCCTCAATGCAGATGACCCGATGGTTTATGCTTTGCGTGAAAAATTGAAATGTAGGATTGCTTTATTCTCGATGAACAGCGACTGCCCCAGGCTGCGGGAACACGTTGCCAAAGGCGGTCTGGCTGCCATTTATGAGAACAACTTTATCACCATACTGGAAGGAAAAATGTTATTCAGGATTGGCCGGGCCAGCCAGCTTCCGATTACGTTTGGTGGAGCCGCTTCTTTCAATATAGCAAACGTGCTTGCGGCTGTTCTTGCCGCATTTATTCAGAAAATACATCCCCGTGATATCCTTGAAGCGCTGATGGGTTTTATCCCCGGACCCGAAACCATTCCCGGCCGCATGAATGTGTTCGAGTTTCCTGATCACAAGGTGATTGTTGACTATGCGCACAATCCACATGGCGTTGAATCCATAGCGGAATTTCTCAGGTCGATGCCCGCAAGCCGAAAAATCGGGGTGATAACGGGCGTCGGCGACAGGCGTTCTGAAGATATAACCGCGCTGGCATACGAGGCTGCGAAGATCTTTGATGAGATAGTCATAAGGCATGATGAGGACATGAGGGGCAGGGATATAGCTGAACTTGACCAGTTACTGACAGATGGAATAAAACAGTTGGATCCGGAAAAGAAAATCACGATAGTGGATACTGAAATTCACGCCGTTCAGGAGGTGTTAAATAATCATACTTCGGGTTCCATTTCAGTGATCTTTGCTGATAATATAAAAGCTGTTGTGGATGAAGTGAGAAAGGCATATATAAAGAAACCGGGCCAGGTACTGGAAATGGCCTGAAGCCAAAGAACCAGTCCCCTTACTTATTGTCCTTCCAGAAGCGGATCCGGAATGTATCACGAAGAAGCTGAAAAAGACGGAGCAGCTTATCTGTAATAACTGTGCTACCCAGGCACCTGTCGATTTGCGTTATGAAATAGTACTGCGGGATGCTGTAACTGCCATCAAAGCGAATGGGCATTCGCTGTTGAAGGTGTTTCATAGTGATGCCTGGCCATAACGAGTCCCGTTGCAACGATCCAGGATACAATTCCGGAGAAAAACATGCGCAGCCCATATACAGTATTAACCGCAACACCGGACAAAATCATAACCACCATCATAGCAACAATGGCAACACCTGTCCATCCTATCCATCGCGGTAGTTTTCTGGTTTGCAAAATGGCAATGGACCAGGTTAGGATCGCGAGGCAAAACAACCCGGTGTAAATATAATCAAATGCCTTGTTCACCGAAAAACTGTAGCTCAGAATGAGTTTCGTGGTTACGATTGTATCCGCCCCTGATGTTTCATAACGCTGAAGAAATAACGGAAGCACAAGTCCATTAGTGCTTGCCGCAAGGAGTACTGCTACCAGTGCAAACGACATCATTACAAATCCCATCATTGATAAAAAGTGGTTCGTTCCTATCTTCCTGGTCAATCCCCAGAACCCGATACATCCAACCGGTAATGAAACTATAGCTATTGCATGCGTTATCATGATCGTGTTGGTGATCCTGATGAGATGTTCAACGCTGCCCCCTGCTGGGTGCATGATCATTGTTAGCAGCAGCAAAATGGTAAAGACAATTAAAGCAATTCCACAATATTTTTCGAACGCATAGCTACCGGCAGTTACGGGGCTTTCCAGAGATGACTTGTTCATATAGATTGAGTTGTTTCCTGGAATAAATCTAGGAGACCCAAATGGTTTGTACCTTGATTGAAATCAAGAACTGATTTTTTTTCGAACGCGGCTCAAAGTCTCTGGAGTCATACCCAGGTATGAGGCGATTGTTTTCAGGGGAAAATGATGTAACAGTCCCGGATTAGTGGCAAGTAGCCGATCATATTTTTGCTCCGGGGTCAGCCGGTTGTGCTGATAATCCTGGTTTTGAATAGCCTGCTCAAGAATACGGCCTATGCGGAAAAATGCATCAGAAATCCTGGCAAGTTCATGAAAGTCCCAGACACTCAAACCAAACACCTCACTGTCACTTGCAGCGCGAATGATGGACGCAGAAGGTTGCTGCGACATAAAGCTTTTATATTCCAACACCCAGTCGTTTGTTATATAGAGGTTAACCGTTGCTTCAATGCCATCATCCTGCACCAGGTAATGCCGGAAACTCCCTTTATTGATAAAATAAAATGATTGGCACACCTGACCTTCTTTAATAAGGCATTCATCCTTATCCAGGTTCACCACTTTCAGGCGGTCGGTTAACAAAGCCAGCTGCTCAGGAGAAAAGCTACCAAACCTGGCTAGCGCTGTGGTGAAATTTTCAAACATGGGTTGGTTCCTTGAATAAATGTTGAAGTAAGATAGTTAATCCGTAAATTTTGCGCAAACGGGTGCGCAACGAAATTAGTTTGCTCTTACCTAATATTGATAACGCATTTTACCCTCAACATCGCTTAAAACATTTACGGATGAACCGAAAAGATTTTGTAAAAACCACCGGACTGGCACTGGCGTCTATGGCTGTATTGCCAACAGCTGCCTACAGTTCATCGAATGCGGCCCCAAATGTAAGGGTTGCCATCATAGGTGTTGGGTTGAGAGGTCAGAACCACCTTGACCTGTTGTTACGTAGGGCCGATGTTGACCTGGTCGCCATCTGTGATATTGATGACCGTATGCTCGCTTCCTCAAAAAAGATCATCGAAACAAGCGGAAAAAAAATGCCACAGATCTTTACCGGCAATCCCTATTCCTGGAAAAAAATGCTGGAGTTAAAAGGCCTGGATGCAATCATTATTGCCACGCCCTGGGAATGGCATAAAGAAATGATCATCGGGGCCATCGGGTCAGGCATAAAATACATTGGATCCGAGGTGGTCATCGGCATTAACGTGCAGGATCACTGGGATATAGTTCATGAGGCGGAGAAAAATAATGCACATGTTATGATGTTGGAAAATGTGTGCTACCGGCGTGATGTCATGGCAATACTCAACATGGTTCGCCAGGGTGTATTTGGAGAATTAATTCATCTGCAGGGTGGATACCAGCACGATCTGCGTGAAGTGAAATTTAATGATGGGGTCAAAGCATATGGGGGAGGAGTAGAGTTCGGCGAAAAAGGATGGTCAGAAGCAAGATGGCGAACAGAACATTCCGTCCGCCGTAACGGTGACCTGTACCCGACGCACGGTATAGGGCCCATCGCACAATATCTTGACATTAACAGGGGCAACCGTTTTGTGAATCTGAATAGTTTTTCTTCCAAGTCACGGGGGCTTCATAATTATGTGGTGAGCAAAGGTGGTGAATCACACCCGAACTCGAAGGTGTCTTTCAAACTTGGTGACGTAGTAACCACGCATATCAAGTGCGCTAACGGAGAAACCATTTTGCTTCAGCATGATACAAACCTCCCCAGGCCTTATTCCATCGGCTTCAGGGTGCAGGGTACAAATGGTATCTGGATGGATCTTAACAAGGGTATTTATATTGAGGGGAAGTCTGCCAAAGCTCATCAGTGGGACGATCAGAAAGAATGGATGACCAGGTATGATCATCCGCTTTGGGTAAAATGGACTAAGGAAGCGGAAGGCGCCGGACACGGCGGAATGGACTTTTTTGTTATCCATTCGTTCATCGAATCGGTGAAAAGAAAATTGCCAACACCTATGGATGTTTATGATGCCGCGGCATGGAGCGCGATTACGCCCCTGAGTGAACAATCTATTGAACTAGGCAATGAGACAGTAGAATTTCCTGACTTCACCGGTGGCAAGTGGATGTATCGCAAACCGGTTTTTGCGTTGAATGATGAATACTGATAAATACAAGAGTGCTGTTCTCACCAGGGCCGTGTTACAGGAGTACGGCATTGAAGAAGATATGCTAAGGCTGATCCCGTATGGCAACGGCCTGATCAATTATACCTGGAAGGTCGAAGTGCCGGGACGGGAATTCATATTGCAAAAGATCAACACCGGCGTTTTCAAGGAGCCACAACAACTGGCGGCCAATATCCGGCAGATAGCAGACTATCTCAACAACAAATTTGGTGACTATACATTTATTGCACCTGTGCAAAGTGAAAATGGGAATGACCTGGTGCAGGGCGAGGACGGAGGTTTTTACCGGCTGTTCCCCTTTGTTGCGGACTCCCATACTTCAGACGTTGTTGATTCACCGTCGCAAGCCTTCGAGGCTGCGGCCCAGTTCGGAAAATTTACAAGGTTGCTTGACAGTTTCGATGCTTCGATACTTCATACTACAATACCCTTTTTTCATGACCTTGGATACCGGTATGATCGCTTTCGTGAAGCTATTCAAACGGGCAATCGCCGTCGCGTGCTTGAGGCGGAACAACTGATAAAAATATTGTTGAGCCATGCTGACATCGTGGATGAATACCGCCGGATCATCGTTGATCCCGGTTTCAGGTTAAGAGTCACTCATCACGATACAAAGATCAGCAACGTGCTTTTTGATCAGGAAGAAAAAGGTATTTGTGTTATTGACCTTGATACAGTGATGCCAGGTTATTTTATCAGTGATGTTGGTGATATGATGCGGACCTATCTTTCACCGGTAAGTGAAGAAGAAACTGACTTTGAGAAGATTGTTGTGCGCCCCGGATTTTACAGGGCTGTTGTTCAAGGGTACTATAAAGAAATGAAGGATGTGCTTTCTGAAAAGGAAAAACGGTATTTTTTTTATGCCGGGAAATTCATGATTTATATGCAGGCCATCCGGTTTCTCACAGATCATTTGAACAATGATATATATTATAAAGCCAATTATCCTCAGCATAACTTCGTAAGGGCAGGCAACCAGGCTGACCTGTTGGAAAAACTTATCAAAAAAGAGGATGAGCTGGTGGCCTTAGTCGATAACTGAGCTAATCGGGCTGAGACCATGTGCTTAGTCGACGATCTCGTTAGCCCTGGCTGATGCGCTTAGTTGATGATTGTTCTCATCAGGCCGGGCCGATTGGCTTAACTGATGATTGATCTCATTAACCCTGGCCGATTGGCTTAGTTGAAGATTGTTCTCATTAGCCCGAGTTCGTTTGCTTACCTGGTAAATGAGCTGATTACCGCTGATAGGTGGCTTGGTTTTAGTGGTGCAGCTATTGAGCGCTGCCGAACTCAGCTTATTGGGTTATCTTATTTTTAAACAGGAAGGTTATGAAGGAATTAAAAGTAATTGGCGTCAAAGAGATAGCTTTCACAAGTCCTATTGCTGAGATTTCAGGTTTATTGGACAGGTTGGATAAACATCAAATGAATAATGTTCCGTGGCCTTCATATCCTTATAAACCTTCTGCAAGTTTTACTATTGCTTATGGTCCCGATTGTTTGTTCCTCAAGTATTTCATCAGTGAGAAACAAATCAGGGCGGCAAATGATGTTCCCAATTCGCCGGTCTGGCAGGATAGCTGCGTGGAATTTTTTGTAAGTTTCAATGAGGGAAAAACTTATTATAACTTCGAAGTAAATTGTATAGGCACTATCCTGGCGGCCCATGGTATCGATCGGCATCACCGGGATTTTCTACCGGAAGCAACGATAAACAATATCAAAACCTTTTCCCTGATTGACAGATTGAGTACTCCTTCACTCATTCACTGGGACATGACCGTGGTGATTCCGCTGACCGCTTTTATTCATGATAACATACATGCTTTGGCCGGTGTCACTGCGAGTGCTAATTTCTACAAATGTGGTGACGCCTTAAATGATCCGCACTATCTCAGCTGGAACCAGGTAAACGCACCGGAACCCGATTTTCACCTACCTGAATTTTTTGGAACTTTATACTTCTGATACAGGTACAGGGACGGGAAATAGCTATTTGCTGATATTTCCTCTTTTGTTACATTGTGTCGATGTCTTCTGCTGATGACAATAAGCTTCCCACCTTAAAAGAGCTCGCCCGTCGTTTGAACGTCTCTGTCTCAACGGTGTCCCGCGCTTTGATAGATCATCCGCGCATCGGTCTTGGTACGAGGCTGAAGGTGCAGCAACTGGCAAAGGAAATCGGCTATGAGCCCAATGCCAAGGCCATACTGTTTAAACAAAAAAGAACACAGGTCATCGGTGTGGTACTGCCATATATCCGGGAAGAGTTTTTTAGTGAAGCGATCAGCGGCATTGAAACGGCAGCGATCGAACACGACTATACCATTTTGTTTGGTCAGAGCTATGATGACACTGTCAAAGAGATTAAGGTGGTGGAAGCGATGAAAAAACAAAGGGTAGACGGGCTCATTATTTCTTTATCAAAACAAACAAACACATACGATCATCTCCACGCGCTTGAAAAATATAATATTCCTGTAATTTATTTTGATCGTGTTCCGCCTTTTGAGACGGCCCACAAGGTTTATTGCAATCTTTATAAGGGAACCGTTGAGATGGTGGGTTGGTTGTTTAACCAGGGTTACAGGCGAATTGCTTTCATCAATGGTCCGGATAAGATCATGGCCAGCAGGGAAAGGTTAAATGGTTATATCGAAGGCATATCAAAACAAAAACTGAAAGTGGATATGCAGCTGGTTGAAAAAACGGATCTTTCGAAAGAGAGTACTTATGCTGCTACCAGGAAACTTCTCGGGTTAAAAAATCCTCCCACTGCCGTTATCACTTTCAACGATTACGTACATATGGATGCTGTTCAGTATGCTGAGCGGCAAGGCATCAAAGTGAACAAGGACATCGTTTTCGTGAGTTATGCCAACCTGCCTATAACCAGTTACACGGCATACCCGCCACTTGCTTCGCTTGAGCAATATCCCCTGAAACAAGGTCAAAAGGCAATGGAATTGATGATTAATTTGTTGACTGACCGGGAAGGAAAAAACAATCCTGGTGATACTTATTTTCGGGAGGAACTGTCGGCGACACTGGTGATAAACCCTTTAGCCCTAACCTGAATATGGTCAGGTATGCCTTTTAAACAATAATTACTGGGTCGATGACCTGACACAGGCATCAAAAGACCGGATACAGATGTTTTAGATGGGTTTGGTGATACGTTGTCAACTGGCTTCATCCCACAACCTCATTCGTAAGGCAGTTTACTTTTTTGGACTTGCCCCAATCAACTGAACTAAGATCCGCATCGGTAAAGTCTGCATTGTGTAATTTGCTATCAGAAAAATTAGCGTTTGAAAGTTGAGCACCCCGGAAGGATGTACCAAACTTCCTGGTGATAAATGCGGCTATCTTTCGCAGTCCATTAAATCCCTCTTTACCACTCAATGCTCTTTTACTGATCATGGCACAGGAGACTGCCATAAGCACGCTACCTATTCCTCCTCCAAGGCTTTTGCCAAACATGCCACCTGCCAGGGCAACCACCAGGAAAATGATGCCGGATACCGACCCGGCGGCGGTTCTGGCAATAGTTCCAACAATAAACATGATTACTACCAGGAACATAGCGAGTAAAAGGTCCATCATTCCTTTGCCGGTACCAAGGCCCGACACATACCCGAGGAAACCTATTACGACAGCGATCACGATGAGCGGTCCGAGTAAATGGGAGATAGCTTTTGCGCCACCTTTCAGGTAGAAATAGACAATAAAAAGCACCACAACTATGATTGTTGCAAATCCGGAGGCCCGGATGTTTGAATCTTCAGAGTTAACCATCCCCTGGATATACCTTCCTGCCAGCATAGCGACGTATCCGGAAAACAACGAGACCACAGTGGCAGCCAACAAGATCATGAAGGTATTAAGTGGCGTAATGCCTGTTTTAGTACGACTGAAATCTGCAGAGGTTAGATTTGACCGGGTGAAACTCACTCCACGCAGGTCGCTACCGGCGAAACTGGCATTTGAAAGATCCTGGTTGCTGAAAGAGCTCCCCCGCATATTTTTATTTGAAAAATCTTTGCTCATAAATTTCTAAGGGGTTATTGGGTGAGTAATAAGGTTGTCACTTATGTTCTCTCTGATACGGAGATGCCTGGGAGACGTGCACCTGGGGGTTCCAATTACATGCCAATTAAGGCAAAGAGCAAATCGCAGCTTCTTAGGTTGTTGATTACTACCCCAAAGAAAAATTATTTAATCATCATCTGTGATTTTGTTCTCTATCTATAATAACAGCATTTCGAACATCTACGAAATATCGTAATTGAATTAACAGGCCGGGACAGTGTAGGTGGTTCGTCCTGGACCCTGCTCGATCAGGTTTTCGGAGCATCATCTTCTTGTCCTGTTGTAAATTCTGGCCCCCCTTTTGCGAGTTAGTTCATCACTGTGATGCTGAATCACAGCTATTTTGAAAATGTTGTCCTGAAATAATCAATATTCAGTCTTTCATATTACATATTATCCAATATCCAGTCAAACCAGCTTATGATCATCAGATGTGTTGTGATAGATAGCGTGTTTTCCGTCATGTTTCAACTACATGAATGGATTGAACAGTTACCCGTTGTCAGAATTGTTGAAATGTTCGACAACAGGACTTCAGCCGAAGAATTTCTTAAGACAAACGAGGTGGACCTGATAATAACCTCCAGTGACAGAGACGATGCCTCCTGGGTCAAACGAATACGCTCAAGATTCGGCAATCTCTTCGTAATAGTGATGAAAGACAGTGATGATAGCCTACCAGCGAAAAAACCACAATTCAATCTTTGTTATCTCCAAAAGCCACTTGCGTTGAGCGGCTTCGAATCTGCAATCACCAGGGCGGTGGACTATTGCCGCAACAGGGACGGGTCTTCCCTGGCCAGCTTTTTTGTCCGTTCAGAGTACAAGCTGATCAGGATCGAAATGGAAACCGTGGAATATATTGAAAGCATCGAAAATTACCTGAAGATCATCCTGAATAACGACGAACCGGTTATGACGCTAATGACCTGGAAAGAACTCTTTCAGAGAGTTCCCAAGGACAGATTAGTGAGGATCCACCGGAGGTATGTGATTCCCTTAAGTAAGATAAAATGGGTTCGAAGCAAAAAGGTGGTTCTGCCAGGAATAGAACTGCCAATCAGCGACAGCTATTTTCCAACAGTCAGGAACTTGCTAACCAAGTAAACCCGCGGCGTTAATGAACATTTTTTGTTGGTGAGGTGCCTGCTAATTTATGCTGCAGATCCAGTAATGGTTGCTGGGATATCTCGAAATGTTTAGACGTCAATCGGCCAGGATCTGAAATGATGCCTATAACCAAACCAGGGTCCAACCCCGATGAATGCTATGACGACCATGATGCTGATCAGAAACTGCAGCCAGGACGGGAAATTTGACGTCGGATGTCGGGGGGTTGAGTGTTGAACAGGTAATTGACTGTAATGGTTTATGCACTTAAAGGAAATGTTTTCTTAGTTCTTCCATTCGGACCTGAACATCATTCAGATTAACAAAGCCTTCACGCGGATGATTTAATTCGTTAATAAGATTGAGGGTTATTGTCATTACGATGCAATAGCCCACCAGCAGCAAGTAATTTCTTTTGTGACCCTTGTAGTCTGATCCCAGGAGAAAAGCCGCTGCAATAACCAGGAACAATAAGGTCCCTACAATAAGTGGTGGCACCCTGTTGACCCTGGCTACATCCCTGGTAGTAATGATATCGATCATGTCATTAAGCACCGGGATCATCACCGTTGACCGAAGCCGGTATCTTTCATCGTGGGAATGAAACGTTACGGTTTTCCAGATCTTCATGGAGAGCCGATCGGCATTCTCCAGTTCTTTCTGTATTTTACCGGCATCTGCTCCTGCCTCATAATATGCAATTCTTGATTCCACATATTGTTTGAAATTTTCACGGAGAGGGGTCCGTACACTGTCCGGATACATATCGGCTCTGAGTATGGCGGTCCCGATGATATTAGCCTCATTAACTATAATTTGCCTTCTTGCTTCAAACTTATACACAGCAACCGAAAAGGTAAATCCCATTAACAAAGACATCAATCCAAGAATAGAGCCTTCAATCGATCCCATCTCTTCTTGTTTTGTCCCGGGATTATTTTCAAGCTTCTTCTTCTTGTAGAGGTAACCCATCCAGTTACTTCCGACAATCAGCAGGAAAAAAACGATAAACAGTAAATAGGTCGGTTGCTGAAAAAACTTATCCACCATACGATATGTTTACCTCATTCATGAAACTTAAAATACTTCGTTCAACCCAAAAAAGAAACCACCCGACCCGTACTTTCCTTTAGCATAATCGATACAGATGGTTGATCTGCTTTCTTTTTTAAACAAAATCCGTAGCCCGCCACCGGCGGCGTGATCCAGGTATTGGAATATTTTTTTTCCCATATCGTCTGAGGCAGTGGTGACATTGATAAAGGCTACCCCGCTGATCAACTTGTTCCTGGTGATAGGAAACCGGTACTCACTTTCAAAATACGCATAGGCAGGACCCTTGAAGCGTCCTATTGTATATCCCCTGCCGCTCCGGTTATACAGATCGTATCCGGTGGCCGGCAGTGAGAGATAGGGGATTGTTCCGTCAATTCTGTATGCTCCCAGATGCCAGAATGCAAGGACGTGTTCAGGTCGCTTACTGCTCAGGCTAAAATATTTACGGAAATCATAAATTACCTGTACAGCGGTTTTTGTACTACCCAACCATTTCTGGTCAACGACAATATTGAAGTCGGCATAGATTCCACCGTATGATCTGAGCGGATGTTCACGGGTGTTATATTGAATGGCGAGTAATACTGCGTTAGACGAATATCTTTCCGGGTTCAGCTCATTTCTTTGACTATAACGGTAGTGTGGAGTACTCTTGAGGGTATCAAGTTTGTCATCGTCAATTTTATACCGGATATTCATGCTTACTCCGATCCCTGCATAAAGATGGTGGCCGATCGCTTTATATAACTTCTCGGTCAGCCGCACATAATTGAATCTTATCAGGAAAGAGCTATCACTGCCGGTGCGATAATCTGCGTTGCCTGTCCCGATATTATAATCGGTAATCATGAATTTTGATAATTGCCAGTTTCCCTGGAAATTCCATTTATTCCCGGCTGTAAAAACATTGTGTCGCGCCTGGGCGGTTATAATGCCTTTTGAAGTATAAAGAAATTCAAGTCCAAATGCAGACAGATCAGTGTTTCCCTTTTCGCCAAACTGTTTTATGGCAGAAACTTTTGCCCCGATCACGAAACCAAAACTTGGGTTATAACCTATTGACGGGAGTAATGCAATGGTTTGGCTTTGTTTAGGTTTTATTGAATCTCCTTTGCTCTTTTTAAATATCTTTTTTAGAATGTCACTGAAGTCCGTCACATTCTCCACCATAGTATCAGCCGGAATAACTTCTTCCTGGGAATAAGCAATGTTTGTCAGGAAACATACCGAACATATCAATACTAATCTTAAACCTGCGTACACGGAATCAAGAATAGATTTGTTTTGCTGCCCTGTCATGATTGTACTGCGCTGAGGCAATCGATTTATCCGATGTTATGTAATAGCTGATCTGTTTTGATCTCCGCCGTAAATGATCCGGATCTGGCTGGCTCCATATTCCCTTGCTGATTTAATCACGTGGCTCATGGTAATCACCAGGACGACCGCAGGCAATCCCATACCTCCCACGTACCCGGCGGGCAAATAATTTTTTAAGGGGTTATTTTAAAAATCCATCTTTTTTCATCTGTGCCGATACTACGTCAGCAATGGCATTTACTGTTTTGTCTATTTTAGATGGATTAACGGTTTTGGTCGTGGCGGTCCATAGTAGTTTATCCGGGTTCACCGAGTAAACAGTCGATTCAATAAAATAATTTTTATCAGTAGTATAATATCCCGGGGATGAATAAGCGCCGGCACCATAACCATAATACCTGCCATAGCTTCCATAATAAACCGGGGAACTTCCAGGTACGTAAGAGGTTTCTTTCTCTATATCAGCCAAACGCATCAGCACGATATGAGTGAATTTCCCGTCCACCAGCATTTTATTCAACACCTCATCATTTGCGGCCTTGATCATATCTGAGGTCAGCAGGGTATAGGAAGCAACTGCCGGTGCCATCTTGCTGATTCGCTGGGCAAGCTGGTCTTCGATTAAACGGCGCGATGTTTCATCTTTAACCATTGCTACAACGAGTGCCTTGCTCGATGGGCCGACGTCAACGCTTCCACCCGGTTCTTTCCAGGATTTTACAATTTCTGTTGAAGGTGAGCAGGCAACCAGGGTGCTGATGATAAGGGTCAGTAAAACTAGCTTTTTCATCTTTGTTTTTTTAATTGATTGGGTAACATTGCATTCGACCATGGAATTTATTTTCAGGGAGCTTTTTTTTCTGACGCTGTTAACGCTGTTGTGTCTTGTCCAGTTCGCTGATCAACGGGATATTGCTTTGCACAAATCCTTTCCAGGCAGTTTGCAGGTATATTTCCAGTTGAAGCAACTTTGCGGCTTTTACCGGTCCCATTGCTTTTTTAAGTTTGCCATAGTATTCCTGGTTCAACTTGTCAAGGCTCAGCGTATTGGATAACGCACCCATCGCCACCTTATCCGCCATGGTAGCGTTAATGGAATCGAGGGCTACATACTCTTCAATAAGTTTCAGGCGTTCAGTAGCAAGTTTTTCTCTTTTCTTTTCATAATCGCTGTAGATCGGCCAGAACTTGCCGCCTTCCTGTACGTCAAGTGCCATGTATTCCTCAACAAGGGTTTTTTTATCTTTCGAGTACGCTTTTTTGATATAATCCAGCTCCGGATCTGAAGATTGGGCTTCGACAAGGACAATTGAAAACATTAATACGGCGGTAAGAACAAATAACTTTTTCATGTTGCGTTTTTTAATGACGATGATTTTTTGATGTGGTGTAATCAATTGAAATTTTCAGAAAATTTCCTGTAGAACGGGAGATTGATGGTTGTATACAGATTCTAATTGCGTGCCAGATAAATGAAAGTAAAGGTTGCTGTTCCCTAGGAGGTTGATTACTATAGCAAAGAAAATTTTTAGCGTTAAATCACTGATAATCCTGCTCAAAGAGTGGATCACCGGATATCGGAGATTCACGAAATATCGTGAGTTCGTAGAGGCTTATCTGGTACAAAACGAGGATATTAAAGCTCCTGCATATTCTTATTAAAATGAGCCGGGAAATTGCAATCAAACCAGGTTTACAAACCAGGTAAATAAATATTTATCACTAGATTTAATATACCGATTTCTCCACTCCGACAATTTTGCCTCCTTGTTTATGCCGGCAGCGCTTTTAAGATTTTTCTTCATAACCATTGCTTTGATGTCCCTCCGGGAGGCAGGTGCACAGAAAACTGATAAGGTGTATCTGAAGAATGGGGACGTGATTACCGGCGAGATGAAAAATATGCAATTGGCGAAGCTGAACTTTGATATGACCGGGCCGGGGATCATCAGCATAAAATGGGAAGAGATTGTAAAGTTGAGATCTGATAAAACTTTCGAGATAACCCTGCAGAACGGCGATGTTTATGTCACAAAGCTGGATAGCGTTTTTTTTGAAACCCGGAACATCAGTTTGAATGATATAATAGAGATAGTGAAGATAAAAAACAAGTTCTTCAGGAGACTTGAGGGAGATGTCTCTCTCGGCTTCAATTATAACAAGTCAAGTGACATCTTCCAGTTTAATTTAGCAAATTCGACGACATACAGGAGACCAAAGGAGGAAACCACCTTTGGTTTGAATATGGTTCTTTCCAGGTCGTCCAATGATACAATCACCTCCAAAAAGCAGGACGCAACTTTCAGTGATCTCCGGAAACTCCGGGGCCTATACTTCCTGATGAATACAGTTGGCTGGGAGCGAAATACGCAGCTTGACCTTGCAAACCGCTTTCTGATTGGTACCGGCGCTGGTAAAATGCTTTTTACGAACAATCATCAAAGGTTGCTGACAGGGCTTGGGCTTTCATATAATATCGAACAGTTTTTTGAAAGCAGTGGATACGTTGGCAATCTGGAGGCACTGGCAATAATCCAGTTTAAAAAGTTCCGGTATTCTTTCCCTAAAGTTAGTATTGATGCACAATACGTGGTTTATCCCAGCTTCTCTAACTGGGGCCGGGTGCGCATGAATGTAAGGGTTAATACAAGCCTCGAGGTTTTTAAGGATTTTTTGGTCGGGTTAACCTTTTATGATAACTATGATAATAAACCTTCTGAGAGTGCTGCTTCAAACAACGACTATAGCGTCTCATTCACTATCACCTATAAATTCGGGAAATAGACTCGCAAAACATCCTGAGAAGTATAAGGCAACTCGTTCTTTGATTTTGATGGATGGCAGTTAATCAAAACGCTTCGGCAAAACTGAAATAGGTGCCCTTGATACCGCCAGGGCCAAATCCAAAGTCAAGCCTCAGATTAGTGTTGTGTTTAGTATCAACCCTGATACGAAGACCACCTCCATAAGATAATTTCCATCCGTCGAAGTTCAGGTTGCTGTATTTATCAGCAACCCTCCCTGTACCGATCCACCCTACAACGCCAAATATATTCCAGACCGGTGCCCTGTATTCCAGCTGCGCGTCAACAAGTACCTTATCCCGGTACGCTCCCTGGTAGTAGCCACGCATCTGCCTTTCCCCGCCCATCATTGATAACTCATAAAACGGAGTATTGCCACCGTTATAATTTGTGGTAGCCTGAACGGCAATTACATGCTTCAGCCAGGGATTGAAATATTTTCTGAGATCAATTTCGATATGGGTGAACTCATAGTCGCTGATAAATTCCGGGTGATAAACCAATATCCCCATAAGGTATGCTCCCTGAGTAGGATTATAACGGTTTAGCCGGTTGTCAAAGGCTGCAGCCAGGCCCGTTCCTACAGTAAATCCTCCTTTCAAACCCGAAACATTGTCTTTGATCAGGAAACTATTGCTATCTGGCTTAACATTAAAATAGCTGGAGACATCCAGGGGGATACCTACATAGAAATCTTGTTTTACGCGCACAAGATTAGTTGCGAAAAACTTTACCCGTTCGGCCTGCACTTCCTCCATTCCCTCTTTGGTTACATCATTGCCTATCCCAAAAATATATTCAGGTTGCTTGCGATAATTGAAATAGGCCAGGATCATATATTTGTTCTCTTTAAAAATCAATTCTGTTGCGACAGAAAAATTGATCCTGCCTTTGGTAGAGAAGGTCACCACTTCAGATAATTTGGAAGGCTTGGAAATAGTATCTTTTTTTGATAGCTCAAAAATGTTATTTTTTGCCAGCCCAAAAATGTTTCCCGCTTCAGGCGAATACGAGATAATCGGTGCAGGAAATATTTTAAAAAATCGTTCGGCCTTTTTGTTGAACTGGTCAAATTTTGAGAGCGGCTTGGCTGGCGCGGCAGTATCCGCCAATGATGTTGGAAGCGTATCGGTTTGTGCAAATGTCTCTGAAAAAGAAAAAGCTATAGATAGAAGACTACTTATCCAGGTCAGCAGGCGCTGATATTTAATTTTCGTTCTCATATTTGTGCGGTTGTTTTTTTATTATACCCCAGTCCTTTAAACATAAAATAGCGTACACCTAAATCAGCGCTCCACGTATAGCGGCCGATAAAGTCTCCGAAAATACCTGCACTTGGTGTAACCCATGCATTAATTCTTGGAGTTATTGCATATCCGAAACGACTTCTGAGGTTCATTGATAAGCCACCATTTACATAGTCGATAAACCATTCCGGCGCTATAACCAGCCAGGCTCGTCTTGAGAATGTTTTGATGCCGATGAGCTGGATCTTTGAGAAATTGATATCATTGCGTGATTCTTCTCCACTCACAGAAACTGCCTGCTGAAGAAGCACAGCCAAAATTATCTTTCTGGCTGGTACAATCTTCGAATAACTGATTACCGGTATGATCAGGTTTTTTCCTGTGCCAAGTAAAGGAGATTGTGCGGTATTGAGGCTTACTTCTACCGAAGCTGTAAAGGCTGATTTCTTCGATTCGAAAAACTTGAAGCCCAGCAGGCGAAATGAAATATCACCGATGCCAGATCGTTTTGGTTTTGCCGGTGAATCATATGTATTGTGAACATAAGGTAAGTCAAGGCGTGTGGTAAACTTCTGCCCGATCTTCACGATGGTTCTGAGAACAGTCTGGTTCAGGTAAGAATCCCTCTTGTCGTAGCGTTGCAACTCATTAAAAACTTCCACCCTCGTGAAAAATTGTGATGGATCCTCGGCGCCGGCAGTATGGTTTTCGTGCTTCAACGTATCGGGGGAGCTTTGTCCGTAAAGCAAACTGCCACAATTAAGCATGAACATTAAAAGTAGCAGTTTGCCCATATTTATTTTTATTGTTTATACTCCTGCTTATCCTTTTTTTTCGCTGGATTTTTGCCAATCGGAATGCCAGCTGTTAAATATAGGACCCGGTTAAATTGACTCGGTGTTGAATCGTCAACAACAACATCTATGAAACCATAGTAGTACTGGAGGTTCAGGTTCATGCCATTTCCACGCAGTAACCTGTACCCCAAACCGATTGCGAGACCCGCGTCAAGTGCATGGTACAGATCCCTTGTATCGAGTTTATACCGGAGGTCATTTTTGTCATTTACACTTTTTGTAAACTCATCGAAACATTTGCTTCTTAATCCAAGTTGTATACCGCCTTTCACAAAGAAGTAATTTTTGAAAGTGTACTTCATCATTAGCGGTACATTGAAATATCTGAGTTTCCTCGCTACCCGCCCTCCCACAAACGCACTATCAAGACCTGGATCCTTAAGTGTATAAACAGGTAGATCATCTGCCCCCATTGGCGACTTTACGATTACCCCCGTATTGAACATCCAGTTTGGGTTCCTGGTCTTAATGTCAAAATAGAAACCCAGGTTGAAGCCGGTCAGGCCCCTGGATCCGTCAAGGTTTTTCAACCATGACCAGTTAACGCCACCTTCTAGTCCAAATTCAATCTTTCCTGTGTTAAGTTTATCTCCCAGCAAAAGAGAAATCAGCACCTGCGATCTGGAGGAAGAGTAAACAAGCAAACACAAGATTATCAATGACAGTTTTCTCATTGGGTGCAAGTGTTAATTACAAACCAAAACGGTATTGCAATCCTCCGATGAATTGTTGACGGCTGCCAAGGAAACCATATTCTCCTCTTATCATCCAGTGTTTATTGAGCTGAAACTGTGCACCAATTATGAAGTTCCACGCATCTTTTAATCTCTTGTTTAATGAATACTGCACTGTTGAATTGCTGATGGTATTCAGCGCTCCGTCTGCAGCCGACAATATACTGCCGGCTTTTTCAAGCGCCCTGTTGGCCGTTTCATATTTGGCTTTATTGACAGGGTTGTTTTGTTGCGGTGGTGTAAGGCTTCCCCACCATGCATCAACCTGATTTTGCGCTTCGGCCACTTTTTGCTGACCGGCATCAATTTTTGCACTCGCCTGGCCATCCCCCTCTATCACCTCATTAATGGCGACTGATCCATTGGTTTCAGCGCCGTATTTTATACGGAATCCGCCTACCCACATGGCAATATTCTGCTCAGGTTTTTTCAACTTAAATGATTTACCGAAGCGTGGCCCGAATACAAAAGTGTTGACAGGATGATCCAATGCACTGACATCGCTCCAGGTCCAGTTCATGTCGAGTGCCAGCCAGCCACCACCTATTCCTATAGTCGGGGTTAATCCGAAGCCCAGCGTGGTAGCTGAAAAATTTGCTTCGGTTCTGTAGTTCGCAACCTCCTTCCAGGTATCAGTGCTATCCGGAACATAAAGGCCAAAGTCGACAACAGTCGAGGGGTTGGCTACCGCTATAATTCCATAAATATTTAAGAATGGAAGGATCCATACATCGGGCCTGATGTTTAAAGCTGTAGCTTCAGATATCGCCTCGTTAAACCTGATGACCTCATCGAGATCATATGGTGGCGCATTATTAAATCCGACTTTCAGGTCTTCAATGATCAGCTCAGATTTTTGCCAGACGGTGTTTATCCCGAGGCCGGCAGAATAGGGGAGATTAAAACCTTTTTTCGTCGCTTTCTTCCCAAGGATCGGTAAAATGTATGGATACTCTGACTTTGTGAGGCTATCTTTTAATTCAACGTTCTTTTTACCAACTTCCATATTTGAGTAGACCTGGCCAAAAGCAGTTGTTGAAAATACAGCCATGGAAGCCACCAGGATCGTATGGCGAACAAACGGTTTGATATTGCTGATAAAAAACATAATCTCAGGTTTAAGTGTGTATTTTTCCATTCAAGTGTTTGTTGCCTTAAGTTTTAATCATTCGCCGGTAGGAGCTTCAAATGAGAAGCCCAGTTGGCGCAATGCATCTGCTTCATTATAAAAAGTTCTGCTTTGCACAATTTTCCCGTTCTCGATCTTATAGACTGCATTCACCCATAAATTGATCGGGCCACGACCGTCCTTGTATTTTATGGTGAGAAAGGCCCAGTTCAACACCCAGTCACCCATTGCTTCTCCATCTGTAGAGCTGATTGCGAGTTCCTTGTGTTTAGTGTACTCAAATGTTTCGTAAAGGTTTTCAGCGTTGAATTTAAAGGCCTGGACCGCTTCTTTTTTTGTAGTCGAATCACCAACCGAAGGCCCATATCCTATATAGTTATCAGCCAGGAGAAAATCGATGGTTGCTACATCTTTTGACTCTACTGCTGTCATAAATTTTTTGGCAAGGGCCAGATTTTCTTTTTCCTTGTTTTGAGCTTCATCTTTACAGGAATTCAGGCTGATGCTTATGAGGACTATTAATAGTACTTGCTTCATAATCGGATGTTTTTGTGGGGTGATAGTTAAATGTTTTTGTTGATCAGCATTATTTGATTGTATATCCCTTGCCTTCAAGACATGCGGAGAACCCTTTCACGAAAGTTGCTTTGATTTCGGCTTCCTGGCTTTTCACGTTTGCCTGGGCTTGTTGGTTTGCCTGCGCCTGCGCTTGTTTTCCGGCCCTTCTTCCCGCCAGGCCCCCTGCTACGGCTCCGATGGCTGCTCCTTTACCTGCATCCCCGGCTATCGCACCGATGGCCACACCGGCTGCAGCGCCTCTGGCGGCTCCTCCAACAGCTGCTCCGGTGGGACCAGACTGAACTTCTGCCGGCTGCACCTTTGGCAGATTTAAAGGATCAATACCTGTTTGCTCCATGGACCATTTATAACATTCGAATTCATCTTTCTTCTGTTGATCCTTGCTTTGCCCTTTAGCCGGAAATACAATCAGCTTCAAACCATTTGACATCTGGTTATATGTCATCTTCGAAGTATCAGGTAAAGCAGGCGGTGCCTGCGCGGCAACTGTTTGAAAAAAACCCGCAAACAACACCGGGAATAGCAATCCGGCTACTGTGTTGAAGAAAAAGCTTCGTTTCATTTTTTTTGTTTTTAATGAATGATTACAATGATTATTAATTTCCCGGCAGGCTCACCTCCAGGCCTGCCTGTCTCTCATGTAGTTGTTTATGAAGATTTAACAAGGGCACCTGGTTAACAGGTACCAGCCCTGTTTCGGGTCGGTCCAACGCAAAAATCAGGAACATCACTACTGCAAAAGTGACTCCCAGCAACAGGTTCATGCTGAAACTACCTTTACCGGATACCCCGAACTGGTAACCAAGCACAAACATTGACAGAAATCCAATAATGAATAACACAGTGAGTATCGCCCTGGGTATGCGATACACGATCACCAGCGTAACACGGATGTAGTATGCATCTATGATATCATTCACCGAGGACGTGTACAATGCATATGATTCCGAACTACGGTCCTGAGCCGAAAGTGCCTCAGTATAGCTCCACAAAGTGTCGAGTATGGTCTGAGAACTGCGAAGTGCCTGCTCCATTTTGGAAAGGTCCTTCACCAATTCAACTCGCAGGTCAACATATTTCACCAGGTGTTTCCTCGTCAGCGACCGGTATGGTTCCGGAATAAGCCCGGCACGGAGGTAACCGGTTCTGATGTCTTTTACTTCTTCCATCAGCATGGTCTTTCTTGAATCATAACGATTAGCAGCAATCTGGAATGTAAATGCCACCATGAACGCCAGGAGAGCAAAAGCAGCAGACACAACAGATTCAATAGGTATGTTCTGGATCTCCAGGTCTTTTTTACGATGTTCCAGCCCAAGCCATTGACCCATCAGTATCGGAATGATCACTGCCGCAAGCGGGAGCAGGAACATCCAGACAAGCTGAACAAAATGCACCTGGGTCATATTTGCCATGATTTTGTGTTTAGCATCTCTCTACTATTTTATTCTTTATCCCTGTCTCTGTTTTTTTCCCGTTCTTCAAAATCCGATAGTCAGTTCATATTGCTTACCCGGAACGCCTGTATGTCAGCTATAGGTCCATGCACTATTTTTTCATCTTCTCCAAGGGTGAAATAAGCACCTGTCAATAACTGGAATTCCATTGAAGACATAAATAATTTCATAGAGTTCCCGTTCAGCCAAAGCGAAAAGAAATGGTAATGACCATCGTTGAATACATCTGCTGAAAGGCTGTGTTCTATACACTCGGGCGGTAATTGATTAAATACAAACCTGAATGTTTGTTCAAATTCCTTACGCTTGTTACCGGGAACATCGCCAGACATTCTTAGGAAGTGCAGTGTGTTTTTTTCCATCTTGGTAACCAGTTTTATATCGGTAGAGGTGAAGAATGGGCCGAATCACTTTGCAGAGTTTGCAACAGGTGTTCAGGAGTTGCTAATTGTATGCCAGATGAAAAACCTAAAACGACAAACAACCTATAGTGCATTGATAATGATGAAGAAGAAAAATATTAGACTCACATGCTTTATAAAATGCCTCAAACGCCGCTAATACCGCATATCGGAGATATACGAAATATCGTAAGTCAACCTGGGAAATTCGTTTTGTTATTCAGTAAAAATGAGAAGATTGATGTAAAAAGTGGCTAATCCTGAACGATTGTTTTACACGGTTTCATGTTTCCATGGGACCAAGATTTTTAGCTTCTTCATCCGGGATCTTAATGTGTTGGGATGCATTACCAGCTTTTCTGCCGCACCATTTTCGCCATTTATTTTCCAGTTGCACTCCTGCAATACCTTGAGAATATGTGCCGTCTCCACCTGTTCAAGAGAATTTGTTGGAGCTGCTTCGGATTTACTGGTTTCAACGTGTTCATGGAACCAGTCCAGTTTCAGCGTATGATTATCACTTGAAATGACGGCCCGCTCGATAACGTTTTTTAGTTCACGTATATTCCCGGGCCAGTCATAATCACAAAGTCGATTCATATCGGCTCTAGACATGTTTTCGAACTGCTTGCCATGTTTTTTTGATTTTCGCTCAATAAAGTATTGGATCAGCAAAGGAATGTCTGCATTTCTCTTGCGGAGAGGCGGAATGGTAATCGGAAACACGTTCAGCCTGTAAAAAAGATCATCTCTGAACCGGTTTTCTCTCACCTCTTTTTCCAGGTCGGAATTTGTTGCTGCAATAACCCTGACATCCACCTTTATGGTTTGATGTCCACCGACTCTTTCAAATTCACCGTTTTGCAATACCCGTAAGAGCTTGGGTTGTAACACCAATGGTAGTTCCCCGATCTCGTCAAGAAAAATGGTACCTCCATTTGCTTTCTCAAATCTTCCGACCCTTGACTGGATGGCGCCGGTAAAGGCTCCTTTTTCATGACCAAACAATTCGTCCTCAATCAATTCAGCAGGCAAGGCACCGCAGTTCACTTTTACAAAAGGCATTTTATTCCTGAGACTTGTCTCCTGGATAAGATCGGCAAATGCTTCCTTCCCGACCCCCGTTTCCCCAAGCAGTAAAACACTCGCATTTGTCGGAGCCACCTGCTTTGATTTTTGTATGGCATAAATAAATGGCCGGCTTTTCCCGACCACTTTCTGCGGCATCCCGGTCGGCATACCATCCTCATGTGGTTCGAGCTTTTCTTTTTCCAGTTCCGCTTTTAATTGTTGTATCTGTTTAAGCGCATCTTCGAGACGGGTTACATCTGACCCAATACTCATTCTGCCTATCATGTCCCCGTTATCATTATATAACAGGTCGCTTGTCCAGTTGATGATCCTTTGTTTTTTATCCCTGGTTAAGACCGCATTTTTGCATTTTGTTATGGCTCCACCCGTTAGCATTGTATCATCAATAGCTGCTGTATTTTCTGACGTTTCCTGGACGTTTATACAGTGATCGGACCAGTTGGTATCTATTAACTCTGAAGCCTGCTTGTAGCCCAACAGGTTTAAACCGAAACGATTAATGTATTTTACTCTCCCCGCTATGTCCGTGTTGATGATGATGAGTTGAATTTCGTCGATCATAGATTGCCAGCGGCTTTCCTTCAAGCCAATAATTCTTTCGAGGTGAAAATTTTTATCCGGATTGGCTTGCAATTGTATCCCTATGATCACGATAAATGCAATGGGGCAAAGGTTGAGGGGGAAAAAGATATCGGCCCATTGTTGTGAAGAAGCAAGGCTGCCTGACTGGCTGAGAGCGCCAAACAAGTTAAACAATGTAAAGACACCCAATGCTGCAAAAAGCCAGTATGCCCTGCTTTTTTCACCGGCGTTGAACTGGAAGTACGCTGCATAAAAACCATATGCAAACACCACCAGCAGTATGCCTGCTGAGGCTATTATCCATAGTTTCTCTGAGCTTCCTGCGGGTGTCCGGGTCATCAGTATATAAGCAATGATGAGCGCAACACTTACGCTTATAGGAATTATTCTGGCCTTGTGCCCGGAGTAGAGGGAAACAAACCAGGGGAGCATCGCTATAAACGCAAAGCTGAAGAATCGTTTAATATTCAGGTTGGCTGGATAAAAAGCGGAATCCGTTATAATGAAGCCGGTAGGTGGCAGCAAAATGAAAAGCACAACAGACAAACACAAAACTGAGAAAAACAGATCAATCTTTTTTCCGCTCTTATGCATTGCTTTCAATAAGCTAAGAAGTCCCATAGCTATGGCGATTCCGGACGCTAAGAGTGCGGTGGCGTAATAGAAAGTTTCCATCGGTTTATTTATTTGTTAGCAACAAATTGGCTGGCTAAAATCTATATCCAACCATTACCATGTACCTGAATCCCAGGCTGGTTGTATTGGCAGAACCTTGTCTCTTGAACTCTCCCTCATCAATAACCTTATTGTATCCGGGAAATTTTTCTTCAAGAGCCTCGTTTACGGCCTCGAAGAACTTCCGCCTGTCTGATTCCGATAAATTACCCCCAACCGATGTTTTTATATCGTAAAAACCCAAACCGGGTCCCGCAAGTATCATATCCAGGGAAATCCGTCTCCAGAGAATAAATTGGTATCCCAGTTCAAATCCTATCGTATGGATGGAAAATGAAGTCTTTGTTTCAATCGTCTGCGGGGCTCCTCCGTTGGCGCTTTTTAAGCTCCACTCATTAGTTCGTTCGTTAAAATTGTAGGCATAGTACGGTCCAATATAGACGCCTCTTGGTGCTTCATATTTATTTTCTCTTGAAAGATAAAAGCGATAGTCAAACGACAAATTGAACCCTTTTTCTTCTTCGTTTGAGTTGGCTCTGAGGGAGTCAGTACTTATGAGATTAAGCGTAGGAAAACTCGCTCGGCCAACGTTCACCGAAAAAGACTGGCGATTGTTTATCAGCCTTTCATATCCGAAAATGAGCGATTTCGTGCTTAAAATAAACGGATTCGTGATATTAAAACGTATGGTGTTCTTGTAGGTTTTTTCTCCTTCCACCTTTTCTTGTGCAACCAAAGCCTGGAGCAAAGTATGCAAGACAAGTATAAATAAGACAACATTTTTCATACTTCGAATTTTAGAAAGCATTATGTTGTTCGCGGTTCAGTTTCATCGGGGTTCATAATAAGCCTTGTTTCTCCCAACGTGGCCTTGCTATTACGAATAGATGCATAAAATCCTCTGCTCAGGATCCAAAATCTTTTTACGTATTAAGCCGCGTGATAATTTAGATTAAGGTGATGTTCAGGATTGGATGTGCACGTGCAATTAAGCCAAAAGCTTGGCATCTTATTGCCGGCTGTGGCCTGCTTTTGAAACGATTTATAATATTATGCCGAAAAAGCGCAGTCTATGCGCGTGCTACCTGAATGCGGCCACTTTTTGCCGCTGCAATCAAGGCCCTGTAATCTTGGTCATTCTGATCTGCATAGGCAAATGCAAAACGGACCATCGCTTGATCAAGTACATCGCTGTTGCCTGTGTAACCTGCAATCATTGCGGCATCTCCCGATTTTGCGTGAGCCAGGGCCAGAGCCCAGGCACAAAGGCTGCAGTATGCCTGCATATTTTCGAGCTTAGTGGTCTGCGGATCAAATTCGACCCCGCCTTTCATATCCCTCAGTTGTCGCACATAAAAATGAATTCCGTCCAGCTCTCCCCATCCAAGGAAAATATCCGGGGCACCCTGGATAAGTCTTTGTCCCTGGACGATCCGCTCGCCACAGTTAACATAAACTGAACCTGGCAGAAACCTTTCGAGTACGGACTGTTGTGCTTCTTTGACCTGGAGAAATAAAGGATCTCGGGAATGGGCACCCCTAAGATAAATCACCCAACATCTTGTTCCAACGCTGCCAACACCAACCACCTTCCTTGCAACATCAACAATCTTATAGTGACTCAACAGCTTTTTACGATCATCGTTGAGCGAGCCAAGATAAGATCTGAGTAAAGATGCAAGAGCAATTTCAATAGGTACACCAGCCTTTGAATGCGTTTCATGTACAACGAGGGGAGGATCATCTTTCAGGCGATGTGAATTTTCTATTATGTCTGTCAGTTTGCCCAATACCTGTACATGCGTTCTGGACCTGGCCTTACTGGTTA
This sequence comes from Flavitalea antarctica, assembly GCF_054461535.1. Taxonomy (NCBI): domain Bacteria; kingdom Pseudomonadati; phylum Bacteroidota; class Chitinophagia; order Chitinophagales; family Chitinophagaceae; genus Flavitalea; species Flavitalea antarctica. The sequence goes on along the minus strand of NZ_JBTLQG010000004.1, from coordinate 180,122 downwards.
TCTTTTTCATGCCTTTCTGCTGCGCAGGGGTAATCGTTTTCATGATGTCCTTTTCATTTATGGTGGAGTACCACAACTCCAGATTACCCATATCTGCATATTGCCGCAGTCGTTTCCTGTACGTACTAACGGCCGCTTTAACGGAGGCAGCGCATAAGGCCTTGTCTGCTCCCAGGAACTTTCCGCCCACAACAATACTTGTGACTAACCTTTGCAGATCCCATTCCCAAGGACCCGGAAATGTCTCGTCGAAGTCATTGATGCCGAATACAAGGTTCCGTTCCGCAGATGCGAAAACCCCGAAGTTCGCAACGTGCATGTCTCCGCATGCCTGGACCGTAATTCCCGTTGTAGTATTGGTGGCGGCCAGGTCCGATGTCATTATCCTTGCAGCTCCACGAAGAAAAGCGAAGGACGAACTAAGCATGCGGGTATGTCGGATCGGGACGAGATCCTGTAGACGTGATTTATTCTGTTCTTCCAGGATGGCTATAGGATCAGCCCTGTCTGGCAAAACCTTAAAATCTCCAAGCCTTTCCCGGGGAACGGATTGACGTATGGCCTTCCCTGCAGCCAGTCGTTCTGTAATTGTCTGAGATTCCGACTGAAAATCACCTGGCGGTTCTTCCCACATAAAACTGATTTTTTTATATGCTTGATCCGGTATTTTACGGATACTTTTCCTGACGAAGTGCGTAACTAACAAGTGCGGCCCTCACCGCTTATCATATAGCACAGCACATAAAGGTCTGATCAACTTTTTCTTTGAGGCTATCCTTTTGCAGACAATAGTATCAAAGGTTAGGATGATTAAATAGATAATTGGAGTTATTCACCGTTAAACCTGTAATTTAACGTCCGACGTGGCTCGCGCGTTATTAACAAATTTTGATTTAATCTGAGATCTTAACTACCATTATACGTTATGAGAAATTTAATCATATTGCTGGTAGTCAGTCTGACTATAACCAACATTTTATACGGTCAGAATGATTTGGGGGATAGTAAAAGCAGGAAAGATCTTCATGCCCTGATTGATAAATATTCAAAAGCCAGAGAAAACAGGGACACCGTTTTATTAAAAGAGATTCTGACCAACGATATCGACCAGTTAGTCTCTAATGGTGAATGGAGAACAGGTATTGTTGCAGCAGTGAAGGGAATGTTGAACAGTTCTGCAACGACGCCGGGCACCAGGACACTTATCATAGAAAAGATAAAACTGTTGAATCCAGGCAATGCAATTATAGACTGCAGGTATGAGATTCAGAATGCAACCCCAACTCCCCGGAAGATGTGGAGTACCTTTATCGTTGTGTCTGAAAAAGGATCATGGAAGATCAGTGCGATAAGAAATATGTTACCTGTTGCCTCATGATCACCGGGTAGTTACAATTATCATCCCGATTCGCGGATATGCCTCAACGTTATACGAACACTCATAAAGGTTCTGCCTCCGAACGTTAATATTGCAAAGATGTAGCCATCATGCTATCATCGTTTTACATAATAGCTACTGGTTCACTTCACTGTCAACAGGAATAATATCTGCCTTGATACTGTGAATTGGTTTAACAATCGGATTATTATCTTTCAGGTAAAGTTTTGATAATCTCAACACGTCGATGAGCAATTCATTGGCAGCCTCAATTTCATCTTTCTTAATAGAGACGCTTTCGATATTAAATCCGATTGGGATTTTTTTATTGGATGCATATTCCATGATTTCCATGGCTATATTTCGACAGGTATGCACTGATGCGGTCAAAATATCCTTTGAATGCTTAAGATCATTGTAAAGCCACTTGGGAACTTCGATTCCCAGCCATTCCATAAACTGCAATGTTTTCAACGATCCACAAGGCGCGAGCGTAAAAATGATAGGGGATAACTCTTTTCCGTTCTCAACCGCTGAGAAATAGAAATCGGACATCAGGTTTTTGGTATCATTAATACTGTACACGCACTGGGAAACAAAAAAGCTACAACCTTTATCAGCTTTGTTGAACAGACGCAGATGCTCATCGCGTTTTTTCGTATGTCGCTCGGGTATGGTTACGCCACCAACCAACAAAGATTCTAAATGACTGTTCCTGGTTTCATAGGCGTCATTTAAGGAGAAGTTCGTGGCCAGTAATTGTTGATTGGATGATGCGCCAACAAAAACTGCATATTCAAGATCCTGGTTCAACTTTGCCCAGTCAACAAATTGCTCCTTTGTTAAATTTCCTATGCTTTTATAAATAATTTTCGGCGAGTTGAGATCAGTCAGAAATTCCCGGCTGTATTGTTCAGGCGTAATGGTCGGTGAAAAGGCAAAGGTCCTTTCTTTTTCTGTCCGGGAAGATTCATCCTGGATATCATATAACAGCAGCCCGTCGATACTTAAGTTTTTGAGCCGGTCGACCTGTTTTTTTGCGATCTCTTTCACCTTCTCATGGGCAGTATCGATCTTGGGGGGTGTCAGGCTATAAAAGATCAAACCGGTTTCTTTACTTAGTATCTTGTCTCTCAGCATAAGATTTTTTTACTTCAGGGCTTTTGGATCTAAAACACCTGCACTAGTTGCGAAAATACGTTACTAATGACGAAAATCAAATGGTGATGCGAAACGACAGTGCAGAAAAGCGAAGCGGAAAACACTCAACTTTTATGAGTTGCAGGCTCATATGGTGGCCTCGTCAGGAATCGAACCTGAATCTGGAGCTTCGGAAACTCTTATACTATCCATTGTACGACGAGGCCATTATGTCAAAAAACGCCGGTAACTAATTCTATTTCAACAGTTCACCCACATTACTCGTAAATATTTTTACGGCAATGGCCAGCAAAATTACGCCAAAAAATTTACGAACCGCAATCAATCCGGCTGGTCCCAGTAATTTTTGTATGTGACGCAGGGATTTAAGCACGGCATAAACAATTGCAAGGTTTACAATTATGGCTACCAGGATAGTGGTGTTATCATATATTGCTTTCAGCGAGATGATGGTGGTAAGCGTTCCGGATCCTGCAATCAATGGAAAAGCTATGGGAACCATTGTACCAGATTTGAGGTCCTGGTCGCTTTTGAAAAACTCGTGACCCAGTACCATCTCAAGCCCGAGTATAAAAATAACAATTGAGCCGCCTACAGCAAACGAACCGGTATCAAGTCCCAGAACGCTCAGAAATTTTTCTCCCACCAGCATAAATAAGATCATCAGTGCACCGGAGATGAGGGTTGCTGCAAGCTCGCGGATACCGCCCATTTTTTCTTTCAGGGTAATGAGCAGGGGGATGGATCCAATAATGTCAATTACTGCAAACAGCGTAAAGGTAACGGTCAGGAGTTTTTCCAGTTCCATAACTCAAAGTTGATTTTAAGATCTTCCAGGCAATCCCGGCATAGACAATCTTTATACTGTTGCGAGATATAATTTCTTTCCTCATCGGTAAGCCGGACCTTGCTGCACTGGCATTCGGCTATCCGTCCGGGCATACACTGAAAAGGTCGCATACATCTCCCGCAGGCCTTACTTATATTTTCATCTTCAGACAACTCAGCGATTAAGATTTTTGGATTCAGACAAAATCAGCGATCAGGATTTTAGGATCTGAAATAAATATCAATGACTATTTCCATGCGAAACGAACGGACACACCTCCGTTATAATTGATTCCCGGAGCCGCATTGTAATATCTTCCTGCTGCAGCGTTGATATCATTACCCAGGCTATAGGTACGGTTAAAAATATTATCCACGGCTCCATAAACATCTATGGTAACCGATGAAGAGATGAGGCTGCGGAAACCCAATCTTGCTCCCAGCAAATTGAAAGGTGCTGCAAAATCTGTATTGGCATCGTTTAACGGAACGGGATCACTATAGTACCAGGTTGCATGTCCATACACACCAATACGTGTCATAAGATCAAGCCCTGCAGAAGTCACGTGACGGGCGACACTGGGCAGCATATTACCGGAGAAATCATTGTTAACCTGCTTATATTCTTCGTAGCTAAAATCGTTAAAGGTATGGCTGAAGAACACCTTAGCATTAGTAAGGAATCCTAGTTTTGCCTGGAACAACTGGTAGTTGATGTTTGTCTCAATTCCATTCTGACTCGTTGAACCGGCGTTTTCAAAATAATCTGCGCCACTTGCATCGCGGCGTTGGGCCAGGGTGTTTTTCATCTGGAACACAAAACCGTTCAGCTCCACAAAAAGTTTATCCTTTAAAAATGATCCGCGCAGGCCGATTTCATAATTTATTCCGGATTCCGCTTCAAGTGCCGTATTGATCACACCGGTTGAAGGTAGTAACTCTGCAAGGGTAGGAGGTGAGAAACCTTTTGATACTGACGCATAAACAGCATAGTAATCGTTTATGTTTTTTAAGATGCTGATCCGTGGAGCTATTTCATTGCTATATTTAATTTCCTGGTCTGCCGGTGGAACGCTCGAAACCCGGCTGAATTCAACCGATGATTTGTTCAGGCTTGCACCTGCGGTAAATATCCAGCCTCCATTTAATTCGAGCTCTGCCTGTGCAAAAAGAAAATACTGGAGGTTATTTACTTCATCATCAGTTTGTAAAGTGTCAGGAACGCCGGACTTGTTGCCATAAACCTTGATATTCGAAAATCCTTGTTGCGCCTCTGCTCCGAATACTAATTTCAAATTCGAGGTCCCGATCTCTTCATTGTATTTGAAGACAGTTCTACCACCAAAATGCGGTTCATTTCTTTTCTCATAATTCCTGATCGCCGGATTCCGGATCTGCGAAAATGCGCCGTACAAAGCAGTCACGTTTTCCAGTTTCGAGGTAAACTGGTACCTGTTGCTAAAGCCGGCAAGGAATGTCTTCTGGCCGATCGCTGCATGTGCCTGAACCGCAGAAGGAAAGGGACCCCCTGCCGGTCTTGCCGCTTTTGGGTTTGCCTGGTATTGTGCCTTTGTAAGTCCGCCGGGTGTCTGGTAATCCAGGTCACCATAAAGGAAAAAGGCATTCAGAACGACTTTATCTCCTGCCTTCACCTTCGCTTCATAACTCAACACTTCTCTTTTCATCGCAGATTGAACGCGGTAACCATCCGATTCCTGTGTTGAATAAGTTATCGTATTCTGAAAATCTTCTTTGCCAAATCTTATGGTAGCATTCAGTGAACGGGTATCAAAACTGCCAAAACCATAATTTACGGCGGCCATCTGTTCCCATTTTGCAGGCAGACTCCGGATAAGAACGGCTCCACCTGTACCGGCTCCATATAAACTGCTCGCCGGCCCTTTTATGATCTCAAGAGAACTTATATTATAATAACCGAGTTGGTTAAGATAACTGTTGCCACCCGGATCAGTAAACGGAATGTCGTTCCAGTATAATTTTACATTTCTAACACCGAAGGGTGAGCGCAACGAACTACCTCGTATGTTTAACCGATAACTCCCGGGAGATCGTTCTTCCATTCTGACACCGGGTAAAGTATTCAGCGCCGGTAAAATGCTGATATTATTATATCGTTCAAGTTGGCTCTTGCCAACAAAACTCACAGGTGCCGGCAGGTTTAGTAATTTCCTGTTTTGCTCATAAGCTGATATAACTACTTCTTTCAATATCTCTGAAGAATCTGTTGCCAATGGTCTCACCTGCGCCTGGCTAAAATTAGTTATAACCAATGCCGCAGCAGCTAAGAAAGTTTTTCTCATTTATAATGGATTAGCCTGATTTATCATAAAGGTAGAACTAAATATTTTCTATCTTCCGGCAATGAAGTCCGCCAAGCTAAATTTATTTGATCTGACCATGATTGTGATCGGTCTTGTTATTGGCATGGGCATTTTCAGAACGTCTTCGGATTCAGCAAGGGAAGCTTTAACACCGGCCGTTTTTTTTATTGCGTGGTTTGCGGGCGGACTTGTAGCCCTCTGCGGTGCGCTAACCTATGCAGAGATTGGTTCCAGGTATCCCGTTGTCGGCGGATATTATAAGATCTTTGCATATGCATATCATCCATCAATTGCCTTCGCTATTAATTGTATCATACTTATTTCAAATGCATCTTCTTTATCTGGTGTAGCATTAATAGGAAGTGAATACATCTCCCAGGTAATATGGGATATATCGCCCCCAAATTATATAAAAGCGTTTATAGCAATGGGAGCCATTGTATTGTTCTATGGAATTAATCTCATGGGTCTCAGGATGAGTTCTAAAACCCAGAATGTTTTGATGCTTATCAAAATTGCGATGGTGATGCTCCTGATCAGTGCTTTGTTTTTTCCATCCATCCATGCCCCTGTCAATACATCCATTACTGAAATGCCTGAATACACCTGGACCGAATACATAAAATCTTTTGGGCTGGCGTTAATTGCAGTTTCGTTTACCTATGGCGGCTATCAGCAAACCATTAATTTTGGCGATGAAGTTAAAAATGCCCCAAAGATCCTCCCGAGGGGCATCATAACCGGTATAATAGTCATCATCCTTTTATATCTCACTGTAAATTTTGCCTACTACAAGGTGATCGGATTTGAGGAGCTTAAAACATCAAAGGGTATTGCTGCTATTGTAGCAGAGAGAATGTTCGGGCCAACTGGCCGCTACGTTTTCTCGGTATTATTGTTTTTTGCGGTACTGGCCTATGTAAACGTTTTATTGCTAAGCAATCCCCGTGTTATGTATGCTATGAGCCTTGATAGAATTCTTCCGGCCGCGTTCATGAAAAAGGATGAAAAGAGAGATGTGCTCACGGTTAGTCTTACCGTCTTTGCGGCAATATGTATTATAGTATTGTTTTTTGCGGATACTTTTGATAAGATCCTGAAGTTTACCATATTTCTTGATTGCATAGGCATGGCAACTTCGGCAGCAACCATATTTATTCTCAGGAAGAGAACCAAACATCTTGACAATACCGGGATTTATAAAATGAAACTTTATCCATTACTTCCTTTGATTTTTATTGCTGCCTATACCTTTGTGGGCATCAGTATCGCAATTGATGACTATGCGACCGCCCTTACCGGCCTCGGTGTACTGGGCGCGTTTATGATCATCTATTATGTCACCCGAAAATCATATGGAAGAACCGTTTAAACTGTGAAAAAATGAATGACCATTTTCCACCTGATGCCGCGGGATCGCAGGATAGCCGCGACATTTCCTATATTCTAAATGAACTGGGTGAGGATCGCGACCAATACTTCGGAGCTGTATCGCCACCCATAGTGCAGACCAGCAACTTTGCATTTAAAACAGTTGCAGATATCAGGGAATCCTTTAAAGATGAATTTCACGGCTATCTCTATTCAAGGGGTCTGAATCCCACCACCGATATTCTTCGGAAAAAGCTTGCGGCTCTTGATGGTGCAGAAGACTGCCTCGTATTCAATAGCGGCGCTTCAGCGATTTTTGCTTCCGTGTTCGGAAACGTAAAGTCGGGTGATCATATAGTCTCCATAAAAAAGCCTTATACCTGGGCGCAAAAGTTATTTGATAATACGCTCGTTCGGTTTGGAGTAACTACCACTTACATTGACGGGACACGGATTGAAAATTTTGAGAGAGCAATACTGCCCAATACGAGGATCATTTATCTTGAATCTCCCAATTCATGGGATTATAGTATGCAGGACCTGCCCGCGGTGGCCGAACTGGCAAAGGCAGAAGACATCGTTACCATCATAGACAACAGTTACGCAACTCCATTATATATGCAGCCGATTTCGATGGGCATAGATATGGTCATTCAATCGGCCACTAAGTATATCGGCGGGCACAGTGATGTGGTAGCGGGTGTATTAACGGGTAAACATGAGATGATGAAAAAGTTATTCGACAACGAGTTGTTGAATATGGGAAATGGCATCTCTCCCTTCAATGCCTGGCTCCTGATCAGGGGATTAAGAACACTTCCTGCCAGGATGGAGCGCATCAGTCAATCTGCATTAAAGGTGATTGACTATTTACAATCTCACCCACAGGTCGAGTCTGTTCTTTATCCACTTGATCCCGGTTTCCCGCAATACGAATTGGCAAAGACCCACCTCAGGGGCGCCGGAGGTTTGTTCACCATAATAGTCCGGGCGGGGAGCATGGATGAGATCGTAACTTTTTGTGAATCGCTACGACATATGCTTATAGCTGTTAGCTGGGGTGGCCATGAAAGCCTGGTTTTGCCAAAATGTGCATCGCTCGAGCCCTCCGAGTTTGACGCCGGTAACGCGGAACACCGGATGATCAGGTTTTACATCGGCCTCGAAGAACCGGCATACCTTATCCGGGATCTTGAGCAGGCTTTCATACAAATGACAAATAATCGTAAATAGGACTTTTTTATTACCGAGCGCAGGAAAATGCACTACGCGGAAAATTTTTGTTAAAATATATAGGTAAACTACTAAACCAACAATCAATGTGAAAAAAACGTAATAGATTGATTAATATGCCTTATAAACATCGAATTTCCTATTATCTTTAGCGCCAAAACAAGCTGACCGCTTATCAAATTATATTCACACCGGTAATCAATACAATTACTTTTGTCATTACACATATGAAAATGAGAAAAATCCTTCTTTGCGTTGTCTTAACCGCAATGGCGTGTACGGCATTCAGCCAGGAAAAATGGGACTTAAAAAGGGCTGTGGACTATGCAATCGCCAACAATATTTCGGTTAAACAAGCAGATGTACAGGCCAGGATTGCTGCGGTGCAGTACAAGCAGACAAGGATGGCCAGGATTCCTTCTCTTAACTTAAACAGTAACGTTTCGTATGGTTCCGGTTTAAACCAGGATCCGGTTACTTTTCGACTCATTACCCAGGGATTTGTCAGCAACGGTTATAACCTTCAGACCCAGGTCGATCTTTTCAACTTTTTCAACAGGCAGAATACAGTTACTGCAAACCAATTTGAAAATGAGGCTGCAGACGCGAACGTTGACCGGGTCAGGAACGATGTTTCTTTAAATGTAGCCAACGCATATCTTAATGTTTTACTGGCGAGGGAACAGGTAAATATCAGCAGGATCCAGGTTCAGCAAACCACCGCCCAGCTCGGCAATACACGGAAGTTGGTCAATGCCGGATCCCTTCCGGAACTGGAAGCCGCAAACCTGGAAGCTCAGCTTGCAAGAGATAGTGCAACATTAGTGCAGACAGAAGTTAACGCAACCACCAACCTGCTTGCGTTGAAAGCGCTGTTGAACATCGATATGGCCACGGAGTTCGACGTAACAACGCCACCGATCGACCAGATTCCAATGGAATCGCTTGCGGAACTACAGCCGGACCTCGTTTACAGGGTTGCGTTGGAGAAGCAACCCCAGCAACAGGTAAATGCGTTGAGAATAAAGTCCTATGAGTATTATGTGAAGGCTCAGCGCGGCGCCATGCTTCCCAGGGTTTCACTTTTTGGAAATCTTGGTACAAACTTTAATAACCAGGGCGACAGGGTGGTAGGAAGCACTACGGCCAATCCACCGATAGGAAAAGTAAATGTCGGTGGCACCGAGTATAGTGTTTACAGCAATCAGCCGTTCACTGTTCCCCTGACCGCGAAAAATCCTTATTTCAACCAGCTGAATCAAAACTTCAGTCAGTCAATTGGTCTTAACTTAAGTATCCCGCTCTTTAATGCATGGCAGGCAAGAGGTGGATATGAAAGAACAAAGTTGAATCTTGAAACGTTCAAACTGCAGAGTGAACAGGATAACATCACCCTCAAACAGAATATATACCAGTCTTACGCCGGTGTGATTGCGGCACTTCAGAAGTTTAACGCAAACAGATCTACGGTGATCAATGCCGAAAGGGCATATGACTTTGCCCAGAAAAGGTATGCCCAGGGGCTCCTGAATACCTTTGACCTGATCACAAGTCAAAACAATCTTACCCGGGCGAAACTTGATGAAGTTCTGACTCATTATGATTATGTCTTCCGGATGAAAGTGCTGGAGTTTTATAAAGGAGAGGGCATCAAACTTCAATAAGTCAGGAATTGCATAACCAACCACAACCAACACCGTAACAGTTGAATAAATTTTTTGTATGAAAAAGAAAACGCTCTGGATCATTATAAGCTTAGTTGTTGTCATCGTGTTACTCCTCGGATTGAAGTCCGCCGGGGTAATCGGAAAGGATGAAGGAACTAAAGTGGCAACCGAGAAAGTGACTACCAGGACAATTAGCGAAACAGTAACCGCGAGTGGAAAGATCTTCCCTGAGATTGAAGTAAAGGTGAGCCCGGATATTTCAGGCGAGGTAATTGAATTGTCTGTAATGGAAGGCGACAGTGTTACAAAAGGAATGGTCCTTGCAAAGATTTATGGCGACATTTATACCACGCAAAGAAATCAGGCTGCAGCTGTTGTTAATCAACAGGTGGCAAGTGTCGAAAATAATAAGGCGATGCTGGAGAGCTTGCAGTCAGCACAGGAGCTTGCCCAGAAAACCTACGATCGTCAGAAGCAATTGCTGGCAGATAAGGTGATATCCACTTCAGAGTTTGAACAGGCCGAGAATGCATTGCGTGCGGCGAAAGCAAACTACAATGCAGCATTGCAGGGCATACGCAGCGGACAGGCCTCCGTTCAGAGTGCACAGGCAAGTCTTGAGCGGGCCAACAAAGATCTTAGCCGTACAGCAATATTATCTCCGATGAACGGTGTTGTCTCACTGCTTAGTGTGAAAAAGGGAGAAAGAGTGGTCGGTAATTCAATGATGGCAGGTACAGAGATCATGCGCATTGCTGATATGAGCAAGATCGAGGTGCGCGTAGATGTAGGTGAAAACGATATTCCAAAAGTTAAGCTTGGTGATTCTGCACTGATTGAAGTTGATGCATATACTAACCGCAAATTCAAGGGTGTGGTTACACAGATTGCGAGCAGTAGCGCAGCAACAGCAACAGCTTCTCTTGGCGGTGCTTCTTCAAATGACGTGACAAACTATAAAGTGTATATCCGCATTTTGCCTGAAAGTTATAAGGATCTCTTTAATAAGGACCGGCCCAAGAGTTTTCCTTTCCGCCCGGGAATGACTGCCAGTGCAGATATCCTGACAAAAACAAAACAAAACGTAATCACTGTGCCTATTAACGCGGTCACAACCCGTGAAAAAGGTACTGATAACGTGGTAGGAAATAAGGCTGATGAGCGGAAAGAAGCCGGAATCCAGGAAGCAGAAAGTAAAACGGCGCTCTCAACGGATCTTGACGAAGTGGTATTTGTGCTGCAGCCGGACAATACCGTGAAGAAAGTAAAGGTGAAAACAGACATCCAGGACATCAATTTTATTGAAATAGTTGAAGGAGTCAAAGTGGGGGATGAAGTTATCACGTCACCATATAATATTATCAGCAAGACTTTGAAAGATGGCATGAAGGTGCAGGTGGTTCCAAAAGATAAGTTGTTTGAAGCACCGAAGTCTTAAAGAAGTCAGGAGGTTCAATGTGTGATCACTGCATGCACCAGTTTCAAAGTTTTATCAGTTAATAATCGCTATTGAAAATAAGATTCGGATTATTGGGAAGCGGCACATGGGCAACGGCGATAGCTAAGATGCTGACGGGAAATGGCCATGCTTTAAATTGGTGCGTCAGGGATCAGGTCACAGTGGACTTTTTACTGGCACGGCATCATAATCCCAAATATCTGAGCTCGGTGCATTTTGAGATGAGCCTGTTAAATCTTATGATCGATTTCAACAAGCTGATCAGTGAGTCGGATGTTATTATCCTTGCAGTTCCGTCTGCTTATGTAGAAGAATATTTTAAAGGGCTTGAAGCTGATGTTTTGTCAGGGAAACAAGTTGTATCCGCAATTAAGGGAATCATTCCTTCCAGTAATAAGCTTGTTAATGATTTCCTTCGTGAAAGGTTTAATCTGCCGTTGGGGAACTACTTCACAATTATGGGTCCCTGTCATGCGGAAGAGGTCGCAGCGGAAAAGTTATCTTATCTGACCTTCTCCGGCGCGGACATTGAAACCTGCAGAACGATTGCTCAGCAGTTTGATTCCGGGTTCGTGAATACGGTAGTCAACAATGATGTATACGGGGTGCAATATGCGGCAGTACTAAAAAACATTTATGCACTTGGGGCGGGGATAGCACACGGCCTTGAATATGGTGACAATTTTCAAAGTGTGCTGATTGCAAACTGTGCGGATGAGATGGCTGGTTTTCTTAAAAAAGCAGGTATACAGCATATTGAGGTAGGTGTGCACGAAGAAGAGGACCCGGTGACTCATGTAAAAAATACCAGTTATGCGGCTTCAGTGTATCTTGGTGATCTTCTGGTAACCTGCTATTCATTGTTTAGCCGGAATCGCACATTCGGCAATATGATCGGGAAAGGATATTCAGTCAGGTCGGCACAGTTGGAATTGAATATGGTGGCCGAAGGGTATAACGCAGCGAAATGCATTCATTTATTGAATAACCGGATGGGTGCTGAGATGCCGATCGCTTCTACAATTTATGAGATTCTGTGGGAAAACGTAAATCCGCGGGTGGGCTTCAGGCAGATTGAATCGGTTTTGGTGTGAGTTAAGGAGCGGTTTGCGCCGGCTCCATTATGATTGTTTGTATTTAATATCTGTGTAGGAGAAGCTGCTTATAGCGGGGTTATGGGTTGGTCTTGTTAATAATTAAGTTGTTAATTTCCGTTGGGGATGTGCACTTCTGACAGAAAAAATGCGTCTTTATATTGTAACTTGCTTAACAGGGGTTACATCAAAGTTTAAGTCTTTACAATGCCTTTATCATTCTCACCATATGGTTCCTTATCGATACTTGTTATCATAGGCATCCTTTGCGTTGCTGAACTGGTAAAGTATCTGCGGAAAAAACAAGACCAGACTCCGCCGGCTAAATAGAAACTTCACTCGTCAGCGTCAGAACTTATTGGTAACAAGGTTCGCCTATCTGATAAACAGATCCCCGGCAATTCCGTCGGCAAAGAGTTTTCCTTCGCGGCTTAACGTATAACTGCTGTCCATCTCCTGAACCTTTCCGGTTTTAATGTACTTGCCAAGATTCCTTGAAAGTTCCGCAAGGCGGTCGGGTCCGAACAAATTCGCAAATTCATCTTTATTGATTCCATCACTTTTTCTAAGATTAACCATTACAAATTCATTCTGCCTGTCAGAGAGTGTCAGGTCCTCCATTTCAAAGGGCAGTTCATTCAACCCAAGGGCTTTGATATACCTGGCATTGTTGGCGACATTCCATTGCCTGGTGTTGCCATTGTACGAATGTGCCGACGGGCCCAATCCAAGGTATGTGGCCCCCGACCAGTAATTGCTGTTGTGCCGGCTGTACATACCGGGTTTGGCGAAATTTGAGATCTCATAGTGTTCATACCCCGCATTATCAAGCCAATCCATCAACAGCAGGAATTGCCGGGCCTGGTCGTCTGAAGATACCGGCTCTGATTTCCTTTTCGAGATCATTTTATCCAGGGCAGTTTCCGGCTCCACCGTAAGCGCATAACAGGAGAGATGCGGGATTTGCAGATCAATGGCCTCTCTCACATTACTTGCCCACTTCTCGTCACTTAAACCCGGGCTGCCATAGATCAGGTCGATGGTAAGATTTGTAAACCCGGCGTCCTGTACCAATTTTACAGAGTCCAGCGCCTGGCTGGCATTGTGTGCACGATTCATCCATTGCAGATCCTCTTCGTAAAACGATTGTACCCCCATACTCAGGCGGTTAATGCCCGCAGCTTTCCAGGCCGCCGGTTTGCCTGGCGCTACATCATCCGGGTTTGCTTCAAAGGTGATCTCCGCTTCGTCGCTGACCTTATGATGTTTATGAATTTCGTTGAAAATCCTGTCCAGTTCATACTGCTCAAGCAGGGAGGGAGTGCCGCCACCAAAATAAATAGTGTTCACCTGTTCTCCCTGCAGATAGTCCTTTCTGAGCTCAATCTCGCGAAGGATAGCCTGTATAAAATCGTCCTTTAACTTCAAAGAGGTGGAGAAATGAAAATTGCAATAATGACAGGCCTGCCTGCAAAATGGAATATGTAAATAAATGCCTGCCATGAAGATCCCGGATGATTTAACCTTAAAGGCCTCAAAGTTACCAATTGTCGGATGGATCCCGGGACAACATTATTGGATGGTGTTAAGATATCGCGTGAAGCAGCTGCATTGGATGGTATTAAGATATCGCGTGAAGCAGCTGCTTCAGGAGTTTTTTTCGATAACGATTGATTTTTTGCAATCTTAGTAATGGATAGCACGCTTTTGCGTTAGTTAGCTGTTAATTTGTATTTATTATTCATTTTCCCTGTTAGACGCATCTGCGGATAACCTGATCGATCCTTGATGTCAAAGCTGGTTGCATATGTTGTGAGGGCTCTTTGCAGTGCCATGATTTTGCTTTTCGCAATCCGGGGACCGGTGAATGCGCAGTACAAACTCAGGATAGAAACATTAGATAAAGAAGCCAGCTTTATTACAGACACACTCAGGCTTCAGACCGAATTCAGGAATCGTGAATCGTGTTCGGACTATATCAATAAAATCCCCAACCTGCTGTTGACAAAAGGTTTTCCCGCAGCTTCCGTAGACAGTGTGAAGCTGGACACATCGGAAGCCAGCATCATCCTTTATGTGGGCGAACCGATGTTCTGGTCAACTATCAGAACCGACTCAGCGGATAGACCGATCTTTTATGCGGTATCCTGGAGCCCGAAAGGAATGGCGTCGAAACCGGTAAACTTCGGCCAGTTCGAATTAAGCCGGAAAAAAATGCTCAACTACCTGGAGAATAACGGTTATCCCTTTGCCTCAGTGAAACTGGACAGCGTTGGTATAGCAAACGGTGGTTTAGAAGGAAAACTCGTTATTGAACGTGGCCCGCTTTACAGGATCGACAGCATCCGCAATATGGGGACTGCTAAAATCAGCAATAATTTCCTGCAGCACTATCTCAGTATTCTGAATGGAAGTCCCTATAAAAAGGATAAGCTGCAGTCAATCAGCCAAAAGATCACTGGTTTGCCATACCTGGTTGAAGAACGGCCCTGGAACATGACTATGCTGGGAACCGGTTCAATACTGAATCTTTACCTGGCGCCAAAAAAAAGCAGCCAGGTTAATGTGCTGATCGGCCTGTTACCGTCCAACGCCCAAACGGAGGGCAACAAACTGCTCGTTACCGGTGAAGCAAATATCAATCTCCGGAATGAGCTCGGGAATGGAGAAACGATTGGGCTTAACTGGCAACAAATACAGGTAAAAAGTCCCAGGCTTGATCTTGCCTTCACACAACCCTATATATTCAATTCGGCGTTTGGCATCGATTTCAAATTTGATTTATTTAAAAAGGATTCTTCTTTT
Organism: Flavitalea antarctica; assembly: GCF_054461535.1. Classification (NCBI taxonomy): domain Bacteria; kingdom Pseudomonadati; phylum Bacteroidota; class Chitinophagia; order Chitinophagales; family Chitinophagaceae; genus Flavitalea; species Flavitalea antarctica. Next base: position 164,784 of record NZ_JBTLQG010000004.1, on the reverse strand, counting down.
CTGAATATCGGGGGAAGACTTGGTCTTCAATATTCGGTTTCTGCAAATCAGACAGGAAGTATTTTTATCCAAAGCCTTAAAACGAACCTGCTGACTGTAGATACTGCGAAGGTAAAAAGTACAAAGACGCTTCCTCCGGAAGCTGATGTAAGTTCCATCAACCTGGGTGTAAACTACCAGTTTTATAACACCGATTACAGGTTTAATCCGAGGCGGGGTAATGAGCTCGAAATTATCGCTACGGCCGGGATGAAAAATATCAGGAAGAACAGTGTTATAGTAAAACTGTCCGACATGCATTTTGATTACAGCACCTTGTATGACACCTTCAAACTGAACTCATACCAATTTCGGATCAACGTGAAGGCGGCACACTATTTCAGGCTGGGGCGCACATCAACCATCCGGACTGCAGTAAACGGAGGATGGTTTCAGAGTCCCAATATTTTCCGAAATGAACTTTTCCAGATTGGTGGTTATAAAGTACTGAGGGGATTTGACGAAGAAAGCATATTTGCTTCCCAATATGGAGTGGCAACGCTGGAATACCGATACCTGCTTGGTCAGAATTCATTTTTGTTCGCGTTTTCCGATGGGGGGGTTACCCGGAATACCTCACAGTCACGTGACCTGAGAAACTGGTTCATCGGTGGGGGGTTGGGAATGGCCTTCGAAACAAAAGCAGGCATATTCAATATATCTTATGCTGTGGGTAAAAGGGATGACCTGGAATTTAACATCAGGCAGGCCAAGATCCATCTTGGCTATGTAAATTATTTTTAAGAATGATGTGGCTAAAGTAATTATGTAGCAATCAATTTTATTTGAATAAGGATTTTATTATTTCATGAGATATCGGGTACTTTGCGCACCAACTTATCAGACCAAAACATGCACCTGCTGAAATTCCTCTTTAACTGCCTGCTGTGCATTCTATTGTGCCAACATGAGTTGGCTGCACAATCTGATAGTCTGTTACGTCAAACACCGGATACCACAAAAAGAAGCACCGCTCCCATCCGCGTTAATACCGCAGCATCACGAACTGCAGATTCACTGAAAAGCGCCAGGGCCGAAGTAATAAAGATCCGTACCGATTCCCTGAACCAGGTCAGATCAGATTCATTAAAACGAAAGACTGCAGATTCCCTGAGAGTTGTTGCCGATCGTACCCGGGCATTGAATGATTCCCTTGAAACGGTTCGTACCAATCAGCTGATTGTATCAAGGGTATCGGCTATCCGGGAGGTACTGAGGCAACACAAATACATTCCCTTTTCTGCCGGGGCAACAACCAGGAAACTGGAGGAAAGAGAAGTGACAGACAAGGATCTGTTGTTTTATTTTTTATGCGGACTGGTCCTCTACTTTGCTATCATCAGATTATTTTTCGGTAAATACCTCAGCAACCTCTTCACCCTGTTTTTCAGGGTAACCATGCGACAGCAGCAAATCAGGGAACAGCTGCTTCAGACCCCCTTGCCATCTTTGCTCCTTAATATTCTTTTTGCGATCTCCGCCGGGATGTATCTCAACCTGCTCTTATTTCATCATCAAAAGAATCCCGTTGAGGATTTCTGGCTGAATTTTTCTTATTGCGTCGTAGGGGTAAGCTTGCTTTATCTGGGAAAATTACTTATTTTGACAGCGATGGGTTGGATTTTTAATGTGAGCAATGCAACCAAAACATACCTCTTCATCGTTTTTCTTGTAAACAAGATGTTGGGCATGTTCTTGCTCCCATTCCTTTTCATCCTTGCTTTTCCTCATCCGGTCATCATTTCCGGTATGGTAACCTTATCATATATCCTCGTGATTGCCTTGTTCTTTTACAGGTTTATAATATCATTCCGGCCGGTTCGCAGCGAAATTAATGTCGGTAGATTACATTTTATTATATACCTTTGCGCCTTCGAAATAGCGCCTCTTTTGCTGATTTACAAGGTGTTATTGATGTTTGTGGAAAAAAATAAATAATTTTGCAAAAATCACTTGGTAACAACGTATGGTTAAAAACGGGGTCAAAAACGGAGAAACAGTGGACCAGAAGATCAGGAAAATTCTAATCACTCAACCAAAGCCTGATACTGACAAATCACCGTATTTCGAGCTTGCCAGGAAGTACAATGTGGAATTGGATTTTCAGCCTTTTATCAGGCTGGATGGTATCCCATCGAAGGAGTTCCGGAAGCAGAAAATAGAGATTGCAAATTATACTGCCGTTATCTTCACCAGCCGTAACGCTATCGATCACTTCTTTCGCATCTGCGAGGAAATGAAGATTAACATTTCACAGGACACCAAATATTTCTGTATTACCGAGGCTGTTGCACTCTATCTCCAGAAGTTCATTCTGTACAGGAAACGAAAAGTGTTCTACGGAGCCGACGGTTCCAACAAGAGTATGCTGGATGTGATCAATAAGCATAAGGAAAATGAGAAATTTCTTTATCCTTCTTCTGAGAATCAACAGGACAATGAGATTGTAAACTGGCTGAAAGCTCACAACTGTGGTTACGCCACCCCGTTTATGTATCGCACCATCAGTAATGATGTAAAAGATATCTTCACGCGCGGTGAATATGATATCATCTGTTTTTTTACGCCGAGCGGTGTAAAAAGTCTCTTCGACAACTTTCCCCTGTATAAACAAAACGGTACCCGTATCGGGGCGTTTGGCAATAACACATCCAAAGCCATTATGGATGCGGGTCTTACACTGGAAATCCGTGCCCCACAACCCCAGACACCATCAATGGTGGCCGCCCTTGAGCAATATCTGGCTAACATTTTCAAGAAGAACAAATAGTTGAGAACAAATTGTTGACCGGGCCCGTCGCAGCACCTCAATATTGCTAATGATGGTCTCCTGCAATACTGCCTGTAGCGCCTCACACGGCGTTATAAAGTCTCATCCGTATAAATCAGGAATGTTGAATTAAAACAAGGTGCGAAATTTGCAGGGGTGCAGCTATCAAATTCATCTATGCCGAATCGGTTACAGAACGAGTCAAGCCCATATCTCTTACAACACGCAAATAATCCTGTAGACTGGTACCCCTGGGGGGAAGAAGCTTTTGACAGAGCTGTCAAAGAAGACAAACCTGTGCTGGTCAGTATCGGTTATGCTGCCTGCCATTGGTGCCATGTAATGGAAAGAGAGAGTTTCGAAAACCATGAGACTGCGGGGCTCATGAATGAACATTATATCAACATAAAGATCGATCGGGAAGAACGGCCCGATCTCGACCATATCTATATGGATGCTGTCCAGGCAATGACCGGAAGCGGAGGGTGGCCATTGAACGTCTTCCTGACACCGGGGAAAAAGCCGTTTTACGGGGGTACCTATTTTCCCCCAAAACAGGTCCATGGACGGGCATCCTGGACAGATGTATTGCTGAGTTTATCAGACACCTACAAAAACCAACGTTCGGAACTGGAACAGCAGGCCGAAAACCTGGTTGACCATATGCGTAAATCCAATGCCTTTGGCATCAGCCAGGGGTCCGGGATAAATGAACTCACAAAAAAAGATATCGATCTGATCTATGAAAATGTAATGAGAACGGCAGATCGGAAATACGGGGGTTTTGGAAACGCGCCCAAATTTCCCCAGACCTTTACCATTCGGTTTCTACTGCACTATTTCTATCATACCAAAAACCGGGAGGCGCTTGACCAGGCGCTTTTATCCCTTGACAAAATGATCGATGGAGGAATCTACGATCAATTGGGTGGGGGATTTTCAAGGTACTCGACAGATGCGACATGGCTTGCTCCACATTTTGAAAAGATGTTATATGATAACGCCCTACTGGTAGTGGTTATGGCCGAGGCTTATCAGCTCACAGCGAATAAAAGGTATCTGGACACTATAAAACACACTATCCAATTCGTTGAAAATGAACTCACTGCACCGGAAACAGGATTTTATTCAGCTTTAGATGCAGATAGCGAGGGAGTGGAGGGGAAATTCTATACATGGTCATATGATGAAATTGCTAATGTTTTGGGAACAGCGGCCCCGATATTTTCCAGGATCTACGGTGTTAAGCCGGGAGGGAACTGGGAACACACCAATATTCTTCACATTGCCGGTGACCTGAAATCTGTAGCGGTGGAGGAAAAAATGGGGGAGGGAGAACTGGAAAAAATGCTGGCCGAATGCCGGCAGAAATTGCTTGCCGTCCGATCTGGCCGTGTGCGTCCCCAGCTGGATGATAAGATCCTCCTTGGGTGGAACGCATTGATGAACATTGCATTATCAAAAGCTGCAGGGGCCACGGGCAATGAGAGTTACCGGGAACTGGCCATTTCCAATATGAATTTTATGCTCAGGGTGTTCCGCCAGGCGGATGACAGCTTTGCCCACACTTACAAAAATAATATTTCAAAGTACCCAGCCTTTCTGGACGACTATGCGTACCTAATATCGGCACTAATTCATTTGCAAGAGGTTACGGCTAACCAGGAGTGGTTAAAAATTGCCAAATCTTTAACAAATTTCGTCATTGAAAGTTTCGGGCAGGATGGACCTTTATTTTTCTATACACCGGTTGGCCAGTCAGACGTTATTCTCCGGAAAAAAGAGATTTATGATGGAGCCACCCCGTCCGGTAATTCGGTGATGATGTGGAACTTGTACCAATTAGGTACAATCTTTGACATATCAGAATGGAAGTCACGATCCCTGGAGATGGCTGCTTCCGTAAAAGAGGCCGCCACGAAATATCCGGGGTCGTTTGGAATCTGGGCAGGGTTCCTCCTGTCAACTACCTACGGAATTCCGGAAATAGCGATAACAGGGGAGGAAAGTACTGCCCTGAGTAACGAATTTTTACGTAATTTCATCGGCTACACCGTTTTTCAGTCCGCTACCCTTAGTAACAATGATTTCCCCCTATTGGCTGAAAAACCATTTTCCCAGAAAGGACAGATTTTCCTATGTAAAGATTATGCCTGTCAGGCACCTGTGCAGACGGTTGCCGGGCTGCTAAACTTGCTTGAAAACGGAGAATTTTGAATTTTTTACAGAACAATATATTGAACTCAGTGATCGTTTAAGTAGGAGCTGAATCCATTGAAGCCTTGCAGTTTTAAAAAATAAATTCTAAACTTGTGATGAAGTCGGTAAAACATTTTTTTTGCCCAATACCCTTAAAGATTATGAAAAACACAAACTTATCCGCCTTACTAGCCATTACCACCGTGGTAATGCTCACAGGTTGCGGCAAATTGGGGAAGTCGTCAAAAGGCTTACCGAATGATGGACAGCTCCATGGAGTTGCACCCTCCAGCAAGTACAACCTGACCAAGCCCCCGGGCATGGTTTACATACCGCCAGGAACCTTTCACATGGGTCCTAGTGATGAAGACGTTAACTACGCTTATACTGCAAGAAACAAACAGGTATCCATCAACGGATTCTGGATGGATGCAACTGAAGTTACCAACAACGAATACCGCCAGTTCGTAAATTGGGTCCGCGACTCAATCGCAGCTACACTCATGCAGCTGGGAAAAGAAGTTGACGGAAAGTTCTCCGTTGACTGGAAGAAGGCACAGACTATCAAATGGGGCGACAAAGCAACGATCGAAAAGATCGACCAGATGATCCTGTCTCCTGAAAACCGTGTTTTCGGTAAAAAAGACCTCGATCCTACCAAGATTGTTTATCATTCAGAGACTTTTGATCTGAAAGAAGCGGCCAAGAGGGAGAATGCCGGTAAAGCAAGATCTACCTTCATGATCAAGAAAGATGAGAAAATCTATCCTGATACGCTGGTCTGGATCCGTGACTTCAGCTATTCTTATAATGAGCCTTTCACAAAAAGATACTTCTCACACCCTGCTTATGGTAACTATCCATTGGTTGGTGTAAGCTGGAAACAGGCTACCGCGTTCTGCGAATGGAGAACTCACCTGTTGAACTCTTTCCTGGATTCCAAGAAAAGGGCCACCGAATCGGATTTCCGTCTGCCAACCGAAGCAGAGTGGGAGTATTCAGCAAGAGGTGGACGTTCACAATCTATGTTCCCATGGGGTAACTATTACCTGAGAAACAGGAAAGGTTGTTTGCTGGCCAATTTCAAACCCGGCCGCGGTAACTATCCTGAAGATGGTGGTTTTTACACAGTTCGTGCTGATGGATACTGGCCAAACGACTTCGGGCTGTATTGCATGGCAGGTAACGTAGCTGAGTGGACATCTTCCCTGTTTTACGAAGGAGCTTACAACTTTCAGCATGATATGAACCCGGATATCCGTTTCAATGCAAAGGATTCTGATCCTCCACGTATGAAACGTAAGGTAATCCGCGGTGGAAGCTGGAAAGATGTAGGATTCTATCTTCAGACCTCTACCAGGAACTACGAATACCAGGACACAACCAAGTCTTACATCGGTTTCAGATGCGTAATCGATCTGCCGCCAGCACAAAAGAAACGCTAAGCCACAGTCTTACCGCAAACAAAAACTAACCGCTTAGAGCAAAAACTTTAGGTTCTGTTTACCGTTATTAAATTGATATTTTTTTCAAAAAATATTAAAACGGCATACTATTATCTATCATTAAACGCTTAAGTAGAAGCAAAAAGATTTCATAATTCATAACTCATCATTCATCATTTTTTTAAACCTCCCTTAATCCGTTTTCTAACTTTAAACATTAATTATCATGGCTGGAACTTCTAAATCAATTGACAGAATCGTAAACATAGTGGTGTGTATGGGCGCTGCTATTGTAATCTTCGGCGCCTGGCAGAAAATTACACACCAACCAATGGCCGACTTCTTTTTGACGGCTGGTCTTATCACTGAAGCAATCATCTTCGTAGTATATGCATTCTTACCGCCTCCAGGAGGAGAAATGCACGCACTGGTTGAAGCGCTTCCAAAACTTGCCGGCGGATCATCTACCGGTAATCCGAATATTCAGAAAATGGATGAGATGCTTAAAGATGCTGACATCACTCCTGCAAGCCTGAAAAGCCTTAGCGATGGTTTCAAAAAACTGAACACCTCTGTTAATGGTATCGCTGAAGTAGGTGACGTTGTTAAATCTACAAGCGACTACTCTGCTAAAACAAAAGAAGCGACAGCAGCACTGGAGACAATGAAAAATGCCTACACCGGCGCAGCAACAACAATGGGTCACTTTAATACAGCGGCTGATGGTACAAAGAAATTTCATGAGCAGGTTCAGGTCCTCACAAAGAATCTTGGTTCTTTGAATGCGATCTATGAACTGGAATTACAGGATACCAACAACCACCTGAAAGCAATGAACAGCTTCTACTCTAACCTCGCTAATGCATCACAAACAATGCAGGGCAGTGTGGAAGATGCTAAAAAGGCTCACGAGCAGATCGCTAAGTTAGCAGGAAACCTAACCAGTCTGAACACTGTTTATGGTAACATGTTAAGCGCAATGCAGGGACGCTAATATCATTGTAAAGGAAATCCTGATCCAGTTCTAAACTATTAACTTAATTCGAAAAACCTAGCCCATGTCTTTACCTAAAGAGCCCAGGCAAAAGATGATCAACATGATGTACCTGGTGCTCACCGCACTTCTGGCACTGAATGTTTCGTCTGAAGTACTGAACGCTTTCAAAACTGTCGACAACAGTATCACCAGTGCAAATGGTGTGTTGACAGGTAATAATAACCAGATTTATGCATCCTTCACCGAAAAACTGGCTGATCCGAAATCAGCAGAAATGGCGAAGATCTGGAAGCCAAAAGCTGATGCAGCCTCACAGATATCTAAGAAATTGTTTGATGATATCGAAGGTCTGAAAATGCAGATCAAGGTGGCTGCCGGATACCATCCTGAAACAGGCGATACCATGTGGGCTATCGATCACCTCGATGCTCCTACCCGTATCATGTCTAAACAGGAAGAAGGTGAGAAACTTTACAAAAAGCTCGAGCAGTACCGAAAAGATATCCTTGCTATCGATCCTGAGATCGGTAAAGAATTTGCCAACAGGCTTCCCATTGATCTTAGCGTACCTGTTGCCCAGGACGGAACTAAGAAATCATGGACTGAAAGCTACTTCCATATGACACCGGCCATTGCAGCAATGACCATTCTTAACAAGTTTCAGAACGACATTAAAAACTCTGAATACCAGGTTGTGAGTTATTGCCACACTAAGATCGGTGAAGTAAAAGTGAGATTCGACAAGTTCGGTTTCGTTGGTGGATTAAGCTCAAGTTACCTGATGCCTGGCGAAAAACTTGAAGTTTACGCTGGTCTCGGCGCCATGAGCTCTGCTTCACAACCACAGATCACCATTAATGGCAGACCTGCACCAATCGGTGCTGATGGCATGGCAACAATGGATATGGCTGCTGGTGGAACAGGTTCGGGCAAAGCACATGTTGTGGTCCGTTACAAGGATCAGAACGGTGTTGATAAAGTAATTGAAAAAGATCTTCCATATACAGTAGGTGCCCCTTCAGGTGTTTCTGTATCTGCGGATAAAATGAATGTGCTTTATCTCGGTGTTGAAAATCCAATGACGATCACAGCTGGTGTTGGTAGTGAGAAAGTTACTGCAACATTAGACGGCCCTGGAAGTATCACCAAGGTTGGTGGTCCGAAATGGGTTGTTAAACCAGCCGGTAACCCGAGAACATCTGCAATCAATGTAATTATTGATGGTAAGAAAACAGCCGTTGTTTACAGGATAAAAACGCTTCCTCCTCCTGCGTCTTTCGTTGGTGCAAAAAGAAGTGGTCCTATGCCTGCAGCTGATTTCAAAGCAATGGGTGGCGTAATCGCGCGACTCCTTGATTCAGAATTCGAGGCGCCTTATAAAGTATTAAGCTACCAGGTTGGTGCTTTGGGCGGTAAATATCCCGTTTACCAGATTGCCAACAACGAAGGCAACAGGTGGAGCGGTAATGCAAAAAATATCATTGACGGAGCAACACCAGGTACCGCAATCTTCTTTGACCAGATCAAGGTTGTTGGACCAGACGGAAGAACAGTGGATCTTCCAATGATGTCATTCAATTTGAAATAAGTATTTTATAAATCAGGGATAATGAAAAATCGTATCATCAAGCTGGGTTTACTGCTGACTGTTTTGGCGGTGTTTGTGGAAACTGCCGACGCGCAGACCAAAAAACCAAACCGGACAGCCAAGAAGAGAACCACCGCACCTAAAACATCAACCAGGAATAACAACGCTGCAAACAATGCGGCACTGGCTGCAAAAAAGGATACTGTTCCGGCACCCGTGGTGCTTGAGGCAGACCTTAAACTGGATGCTCCCAAGCCATCTTTGCGCAACGATAATGCAATCGAACGCAACCTGGTGAGAGAACGAGTTCCACTGGTATATGAGCACATCCGCGAGGACGATGCTGCATATATCCAGCGTGTATGGCGGGAAATCGACGTTCACGAAAAGATCAACCTTCCATTTGTTTACAAGGCGGAAGGTGATAATGGAAACCAGCGTTTTATCGTGATGTTGCTGAATGCTATCAAATCGAACGAGGTCGTAGCGTTCAGTGCAACCGGCGGTGATGATCGTTTCACTACCCCGATGACATTCAAGGAAATTGCTGAATTGGTTGTAGGTAAACCAAAGACCATTCAGATCCCCAACTTTGCTGAAGATCCTGATGGTTCAAAAGGTATCCTTAAGGATACTACCATCAGCTCCGAGTTTAATCCTGATGATATCGAAAGATACTGGGTTAAGGAAGACGTTGTTTTCGACAAGGAATCTTCCAGGATGACAACCAGGATCCTGGGTATTGCTCCAATCAAGACCATCAAAAATGATGATGGCTCTTTCCGGGCAACTACACCGCTGTTCTGGGTTTATTATCCTGATCTGCGGCCCATGCTTGCGCGTTATGACGTGTACAATGGAAGAAACTATGGTGCGAAGATGAGTTGGGAAGAACTGTTTGAGAGCCGTATGTTCTCCAGCAGGATCCTTAAATCAACCATCAACAATCCAAACGACTTTTTCATCAGTAGTTATATTAAGGATCCGATCCTTGCTTTGCTCGAAGGAGAAAACATCAAGGAAAAGATCTTTAACTACGAACAGGATCTCTGGTCATATTAATCATAATTCACCCTGATATAAGAAAGCATCCCATATATGGGGTGCTTTTTTTTTGCCTCATTCCCTACCGGTTACCCTTTGTACCCAGACACCCCTACGTAGTTTTACGAAGTAACAATTTCAGAACCGATGCTGCTTTACCGGCCATTTCATCCGGTGATTTTAACCCCTGATGATAACATTCTACGGGTAATATTAAAATATCTTACAAAATTAATGTGGACCTATGCCTGAATAAGGTCAATGCCCTTGTTATCGGAGTAATGATAATCTTTTGAGGTAACTATCCGGAGTCATACAACCAACAATCCCGCCTTTCGGCTGAAACCCTTGCCAATACTATATTTGAAGAAGCCCGTTAGTCTGCGTAATGTGTCGGTGATAAGAATAAAGATGTTTGCCAGGCGATTTAAGAAATTTAATGTGTCTGTTTGACAATAATTAAAATTACAAAATACCCAAAAACGGGTATTGTTTTGTTCAATTAGTTCCCTATTTTTACAACGGTTTTTCATAGGATATTGGATTTTAAAAACGGGGCTGGATTTCTATCCTGGCCCCTTTATTTTTTTAAGACCTCCGTGTTTTTACCACTTTACGATATCCCGCCTCACTTACCATCGTCTTCCTGTTTAAGTCTATCGTCTTCCTGATTAAACCCAGTGTCTTCCTGGTTAAGTCCATCGTCTTCCTGGTTACCGCCATTAACGACAACGGCACTATCCCCGGATGTTTCCTGGGGAAGCACTGCGGGATGGAAAAAATTCCAGACAATTTCAGCTTTCGCTTTGCCAATAGCTTTGGTCAACTCATCCCTGCCCAGCGCTTTTACTTTCTTAACTGATCTGAATTCTTTTAACAGCTGATCAGCAGTGTTTTTTCCGATTCCCCTGATTTGTTCCAGTTCGTTTTTGAAGGTTCCCTGGCTGCGTTTCTGGCGGTGAAACCGAATGCCGAACCTGTGCACCTCGTCACGGATCCTGCGTATCAGATGTAAACTGGGGCTGTTATACGGCAGTTTGAGCGATTCCTGGTCACCTGGGTAGAATATCTCTTCTTCATTTTTTGCAAGTCCGACAACGGTCATCGAACCCTGGAGACCAAGTGCCTCGATACTCTCCATGGCTGCGCTCAGTTGTCCCTTTCCGCCATCGATGATAACCAGTTGGGGTAGTGCCTGGTTTTCTTCGGTCAGGCGCCGGTATCGCCTGTACACCACTTCCTTCATGGTTGCAAAGTCATTGATGCCCTGGACAGTCTTTACATTATAATGCCTGTAGTCGTCTTTGCTGGGAACACCCATCCTGAAACAAACCATCGCAGAAACCGGGTAACTGCCCTGGAAGTTCGAGTTATCAAAGCATTCGATATGCACCGGAACATCACGGAGTTTGAGGTCGTCACGGAGCTGGTAGAGTACCTGCTTTTTTTCCATATCATCTTTTCCTTCGAGCTGCAACATCCTCTTTTTCCGAAGCTCCTCACGGAAGTAATTGACATTTTTCTCGGAAAGATCGAGCAGCTTTTTTTTATCGCCTGCACGAGGCACCGTAATGACAATATCCTTCTCCGGATAATCAATTACATACTGAACGATGATCTCCCTGGCGCTGCTGTTGAATGTATCCCGAAGTTGGGCGATGGCAAAGGAAAGTACCTCTTCATCGGGTTCTTCAAGATGAGTTTCCAATTGCGAGGTATGAGTCTGAACAATGGTCCCGTTCTGCACCATCAGGTAATTGACATAAGCCTTATCCTCTTCCCTTAAGAGCGAAAATACATCCGCGTTGGTAAGGCTGCTGCTGACAATCACGGACCGGGCAGCATATTGTTCCATGTGATTGATCTTTTTACGGACCAGTTCAGCTTTTTCAAAGCGCATATTTGCCGCCTCTTCTTTCATTTCATTTTTGAAATGCTGGATCACCGGATTCAGGTTCCCTTTCAGTATGTTTCGGATCTGTTGTAAGCCTTCGTTATAATCTTCCAGGGACTGGTGCCCTTCACATGGTCCCTTACAATTCCCGAGGTGATATTCCAGGCAGACCTTAAATTTTCCCTTTCGGATATTGGTCTCCGTTAGATTCAGCTTACAGGTCCGCAACTGGATAGTTGCCTTAACAAAATCCATTAATTCACGCACCTTGCCGACCGAAGTGAAAGGTCCGAGGTATTCCGAGCCATCATTTATCTTTCGCCTGGTGAGAAAAATCCTGGGGAACGGCTCATTTTTTATAACGATAAAGGGATAGCTTTTGTCGTCCTTTAGGTTAATGTTGAACCTGGGCTGAAACTGTTTGATCAGGGAGTTCTCGAGGAGGAACGCATCCTGCTCGGAGTTTACGATAGTAAACTCAATACGCCTGATCCGTTGAACCAGTTCGTGTGTTTTGTAGGTAGTAAATGTTTTGTTGAAATAGGACGCAACCCGTTTACGCAAACTTTTGGCCTTACCAACATAAAGTAATTCGTTTTTGAGATCATAATACTTGTAGATCCCCGGGTTGAGTGGTATTGTATGTGCTATCTGCTGAAATTCCTGCTGCGTCATTTGTATCCTGATTACCTGCTCTGCTCAGATGGAATTGCTATTTCCAGTCGTTCCAGACGTATTTATCCTGCCGGATTACCGGTTTATTGTTTTTAACCGTCGTTTCTGAATTTATCAGGAGGCTTTTACCGCCGACCAAAAGGATCTTTTTAACCGCCGAGGAATCTTCTCCTCCGATAAATTTTTCCATGTATATGCTGCTCACCTTATCATAGCTTTCAGAACCCTGCACCAGCACATCTATGCGGTGAAATTCAAGATCATCGTTTTTGGTAGCATAAGTAAAGGTGGAAGTTTGGGTTGTCTGATCAAAAAACGAAGATTCGCTGTAATATTTTTCGAAATTTTCCTTGCTTAGTTCTGGTGGTAAAAACTCCTGCATGATTCCGTTGAACTGATCCACAGTAACAAAAGATGAGTCTGTTTTTCCATTGAACGTTGTATATACCCTAATCGCTGTAGCGAAGGAATCTACATTACTTAATTCTCCCTTCAGGTAATCTAGTACCGGGAAAAACTGTTTGGCTTTGTTTGTACTGTCCGGTAACCGGGCCTCAGGAAGGGGGGATTCTAATTCATCAGCGCAACCGGACAATAGGGTAATCAGCACCAGGGAAAGCAAGCATGACTTCATTTTCTAAAATTAAGAAAATGAAAGCTCCAATGTTTAGCGGGGACTAACAAATTTAGGTTAAACAGCTCCTTGTTACCTGATTGTTTTGCTTACGCCGATTTTCACACCGTATTCCATGAGATTTTCGCGGATCGGGTATTTTGAAGAATAACTGGAAAGTACCTGGTACCTGAACTGGGGACCTACCTGCCATTGTATTCCGCCGGTGTTATAAGAAACAAAGGCCTCCGCGCTGGTATTCATATTCCAGCGTCTCACCAGGGATGGTTCACGGGTATAGCTGAGGTAATCTGTAGTAATCAGGTAAGTGTTCCGGTTAAGCAGATAAGTGGGTTGAACCGTACCTGCAATATGAAGACCCATTCGTTTGCCTCCCAGCAGTTTCAGTTCCACGCCGATAGGTGCAGAAAGCTGGAAATACTGGTTTTGAATGTCCTTTACGGAATTGCCGCCAAAATTACTGATACTGCTATATGAGATAAGCGAATCCCTGAAAGAACCGCCAACGCTGTTCAGCGCAATGGTTGCTACATCTATACCGGGTGCAGAAAATGCTTCAATTGCATACCGGGCATAGTTGAACTGGATACCGGCTTTGAAAGTTATGGTCCTGTTTGCAACGTACCTCATATGGGTTCCAAGCTCGAAACCGAGGGCAGGACTATGGTTTACAAGATTGTCAACATCACCGGTAATATCCATCGCCATGGGGATATTCTTCACCCTGTACTGTTTGCCGGGATTTTTGCTCGTGGATAAGTTCCGGTAATTCATTGTGGGTGCAAAGGCCAACTGCCAGCTGAGCCTCTTCAGCGGAGCCACGTTAAATTCATTCGATGCGAATTCCTGCAGCCAGTTGATTTTCTTCACATCTTCAGCCGCTGCCTCCTGTTCTATCGGGAACCGGACGCTACCGGTACTTCCATCAATGCCCCGGTTTTGCCCGAGGGCAATTATCCGATCTTTATCCTGGAGTCCACCATTAGTGTTTTGATCAGGCAGCCCTGCCGCTGATGTAGCGGAAGGCGGCGTATTATCAACAATGATCACCGGATCATAACCATCCAATGAGGAAAATGATTTTGCCGGTGAAGCAGCCGCGAGGGAATTGAGCGGAGTTTTGCTTTCGACAGGGCCTGACAACACCGGAACCCGGGTCAGTTGAAGCATTTCCACTACCCTGGCAGTAGCGCCGGGCTCTATGTCAGCGTATGATCTGTCAATATCATAATCACCGTCAAACGGTAGTTCGATATCCTTGGGAAGCGATTGGTATCGGGAACCGCCATTTTGAGTAAGCGGTATAACCAGCGCAGAACCGGCTTTGCCATCTTTTCCACTCAATAATACATTGTCGGCCGGAACTTTTGAAGCGATAACTTTTGCCTGGGATTTTTGAGCAGCTTTTGGTGGCGCAATAAGGGCTTCGATCGCATAATAACTTACACCAGAGAGAAGAAGGGCGAATCCGATCCAGTACCATTTCCTTTTTGAATGAAGTGAATTCTGAATTCCATTCCACACCTTATCGGAAGGGTACATTTTGTATTGATCAGCCTTTTCTTTCAGCAGTTCCTCAAAATCGTCAGTGTAAAAATTGCGCTCCATAATCTTCGTGTTTGTAAGGCAGGATCTTCAATGGACGTTATTATGTAAGTTTTGGTTTTTATTTTCCTCCTGCAACACGTAACCAATCTGTTTTTTGCCTTGGCTTCTGGATGATATTTTTTCTGACAAGTATATCTTCCAGCATTTGCTTTGCCCTGGTGTATTGCGATCGGCTGGTGCTTTCTTCAATATCCAGGACTTCAGCAATTTCTTTGTGCGAATAACCTTCAATCGCATAAAGGTTTAAAACTGTTCTGTACCCGATCGGCAATAACCTGATACATTCCACCACTTGTTTCGCCTGTACGATCGACGGCACCGACTCTTCTCTTACCTGAATAGTAGTAGCATGAATAATGTCTACACTTTCATTGAACTTCTTATTTTTCTTCAGGTTATTGATGCAGGTATGAACAATGATTCTGCGTATCCAACCTTCAAACGCGCCTTTGTTCTGGAAGGTATGTATCTGTCCGAAGACCTTGATAAAACCCTCCTGAAGCATGTCTTCAGCGTCTTCCCGGTTATGTGCGAACCGATAACATACCGACAGCATTTTGGGACTGTATTTGCCATACAATTCCCGCTGGGCAATTGAGTCATTCCGTAAACAGCCGTATAAAATGGCTTCTTCAGTCATACACGCTCTTTGGTTGCCCTGTAATTTAGACAATTTTGAGAAGCAAAAGCTGCTTGGAAAAAAAAATAGATGGGGTTAATCGATCAGAATATTGCCCGTCATTTCAGGTGGAATATCCAGTCCCATCACTTTGAGGATCGTGGGTGCCAGGTCGCCGAGTTTGCCTGGTTTGATGGTTCCTTTCCAGTTGTTATCAATGATCCAGAAAGGTACCGGATTTAAAGTGTGTGCGGTGTTCGGGCTGCCATCCGGGTTAATTTCATAATCTGCATTACCATGATCCGCAGTCAGGAATATCGTGTAGTCGTGTGCAAGTGCGGTTTTGACGAGCCGGCTCACACAAATATCCACGGTTTCCACCGCTTTGATCACCGCGTTCCATACGCCCGTGTGGCCCACCATATCGGCATTGGCATAATTCAGACAAATGAAATCCGCCGTTTCATTTTCTATTTCAGGAATGATAAGATCCGTAAGTTCATATGCACTCATTTCCGGCTGAAGATCATAGGTAGCAACCTTCGGCGAGGGCGCCATCAATCTTGTCTCACCTTCAAATGGTACTTCGCGTCCCCCGCTGAAAAAGAAAGTTACATGCGGATACTTTTCAGTCTCAGCAATCCGGATCTGCTTTTTTCCATTAGCCTGCAAAACTTCTCCAAGGGTGTTATTCAGATTATCATTTTCAAAGACAACCTTTACGTTATTGAACGTCTTATCATATTCGGTCATGGTTGTATAATGAAGATTTAGCTTCTTCATCCCGAACTCAGGAAAGTCTTTCTGGGTCAACACTTCAGTAATCTCGCGGCACCTGTCTGTGCGGAAGTTGAAACAGATGGTAACATCACCATCTTTGATCGTGGCAACCGGGTTTTGTGCTTCATCCGTGATTATGATCGGCTTGATGAATTCATCGGTGATGTTATTCAGATAACAGTCTGTAATTGCTTTTATGGGGTTAACTGATTTATCTCCCACTCCGTTGACCATCCCGTCATAAGCAAGTTTCACACGTTCCCAGCGTTTGTCGCGGTCCATAGCAAAATACCTTCCGGTAATCGTCGCGATCTTACCACCAGTCAGGTTGATATGTTCCTGCAAGTCTGTAATAAAACCCAATCCACTCTTCGGATCCGTATCACGACCATCCGTAAACGCGTGTATAAAAACATTTGTAAGCCCTTCAGTGGCACACAAAGTCAATAGCGCCTTCAGGTGAGTGATATGTGAATGAACACCGCCATCACTTACCAATCCGAGCAGATGTAGTGGTTTATTGTTGTCTCTTGCGTAACGGATCGATTCCAGTATCACTGCATTTTTGTGAAACTCCTCCGTCCGGATGGCGACATTTATCCGTTGCAGCTCCTGGTATACGATGCGGCCTGCCCCGAGGTTCAGGTGTCCAACTTCCGAATTGCCCATCTGGCCATCGGGAAGGCCAACTAATTCACCACAGGTGGTTAGGGTTGTATTTGGATAATTTTCGTAGAGCGAATTAACGAACGGGGTTTGGGCATGGCGGATAGCATCTGATTCGAAAACCTGTCCGAGACCCCAGCCGTCCATAATAACGAGTATAACTTTCTTTGCAGCCATGATTAAACTTTATAAGCCAGATTAGGTGGTGAATATATATCCGCGCGGTCCAGGGTCGCTTCCAACAGCTGTCAGAATTAAGTGCAAACCATCAGAAATCAGATCGCTAGGAGTTGATTACTAAATGAATACTGCAAAATATCCAATATTTTCTATTCAGTATTAAATATCTTAGTTTGGCATGTTTTTCGCAATTTTGGTATTGAAAATTTTTTATTATGAAATCAAGCTCGGGAATTGCGGTATTAGCTTTCTCGCTATTCCTGACATCTTTTACGCTCATTTTCTCTATTGAAGATGTAGCTTCAGCCATGCGCTCAGGTAATGCAGCGCAGATCTCCAAATATTTCGACAGCCGCGTCGATCTCTCCTTTCCGGACAAAAGTGATAACTACAGCAAGTCCCAGGCTGAAATGATTCTGAAGGACTTTTTTGCCAGTAACGAGGTAAAAGGTTTCCAGGTCAAACACAAGGGCGAAAACAAAGATGGCTCCCAGTTTTGTATCGGGTTGCTACAAACAAAGTCCCGCGATTACCGGATCAGGTTTTACCTTAAGAAAAAAGGCGAACAGCAGTTTCTTCAGGAGATTGTTTTCCAGTTGGCAGAATAGTTCCCGCAACTTACGATCTTAAACATTTTATATGAACGCTTTTGATGAGCACCTGTTTGTTTTGGTTCAGTCGGCACTGCAGGAAGATATCGGGGATGGAGATCATTCAACCCTTGCATGTATTCCTGAGGGCGCAATGGGTGTTGCTGAATTAAAGATCAAGGAGGATGGAATACTGGCAGGCGTTTCAGTCGCTGAGAGAATATTCAGGATGAAATATCCAACCACAGAATTTACGAGGCTTAAATCGGACGGTGACGCCATGAGTTCCGGTGAGAAGGCTTTTGAGGTCAAAGCCCCGGTGCAGGTGATCCTGCAGTGTGAAAGGATTGTACTTAACTGTATGCAAAGAATGAGTGGTATTGCGACGCTTACCCGGACCTACGTCAACAAAATTGAAGGTTATAAAACGAGGATACTTGACACCCGGAAAACAACACCAAATTTTCGTGTTCTTGAAAAGGAAGCAGTCAGAATCGGTGGAGGGCATAATCATAGAATGGGTCTTTACGATATGATCATGTTGAAAGATAATCATATCGATTACAGTGGTGGTATTGAAAGGGCTATCGGGCTTGCTCACGATTATGTACAAACGAAGCGGCCGGGATTGAAGATTGAAGTGGAAACCAGGAATCTTGATGAAGTAAAACGCGTTCTGGCCATCGGGAAAATTGACCGGATAATGCTTGACAATTTCAAACCGGCAGATATCACCGAGGCGGTAAAGCTCATTGATGGCAGGTATGAAACCGAAGCGAGTGGGGGAATAAATCTTGACAACATCATTGCTTATGCTGAAACAGGGGTGGACTTCGTCAGTGTTGGAGCCCTGATACACCAGGCAAGAAGTCTTGACCTTAGTCTGAAAGCAAAATTGCTATAGCATCAGCAGCCGGTGCAAGAATTTTTCTCTCTTTTGTAATGGCAGCTACACCAGGTGCTCAATTGTTTTCTGAGTTTTATATTTTTACGTTATGAGTAAGAAAAAATCAACGGGCGGCATTGTCTTTTCAACGGACCCTGATTTTAAAAAAGGGGAAGACATACCTGAGTCTGCGGAAACACTTCCACCTGCTCAACAAAAACTGCGTATCAGGCTCGACACTAAACAGCGCGCAGGTAAGGCCGTTACACTGGTGCAGGATTTTATAGGCACTGAAACCGACCTGGAGGACCTTGGCAAGAAACTCAAAACATTTTGCGGAACCGGCGGCTCCGTCAAAGGCGGCGAAATCATTATCCAGGGAGATAACCGGGATAAAGTGCTGGCATGGTTAATCAAAAACGGATACTCCAGAACAAAAAAGATCTAGGCACTCTTACAAAAACGTTTTAGTAGAAAACAGAATCGAGATATCTTCTAAAGCCTATATTGCGAAATACTCTGTCAGGATTCTTAACACATAGTGTTAGCACTGGTATTTGCAGAATGTTGTTAGAAAAACGATTGTCTCTGATGTTTAGCCAAGATCAAACTGAACTGCTGGTTCGATTCAGAACCGGTGACAAGGCAGCCTTTGAACAGGTGTTCAAACTATACCTGAAGCCTTTACGACTGAATGCGTTCCTGATCCTAAAAAACGAACAGGAAGCCGAAGACATGGTTCAGCAGTTGTTTCTTGATATCTGGAATCAACAACTTTACCGCAATATTGAGAAATCAGTCAAAGCCTACCTGCATACTTCAATCCGACATCGTTGTCTCAATTACCTCAAGCTCCTTGGCAAGCAAACAAAAAACTTAAAAGATTACGCCGGCCAGTTAGAAACAGAAAACGTTGATGGGGAATTGTCACCGTCTCCACAATTGCTCAGCGTGCTCGATGGGCTGCCGACTCAGCAATTCAGGGCTTTTCACCTGATCCATCTTGAAAATAAGCGATACCAGGATGCCGCTGAGGAAATGGGAATCAGTATAAATTCTGTCAAAAGCCACCTGAAGCTGGCCGTAAAATTCCTGCGCATCAAATTAAAATCATCTCCGATTCACCCATACAACAGCTAATAGTGTCTTTATACCGGATGCAGTTTAATAACGAAGAAATAAGGTTGTTGATCATTGAAAAGATTGCGGGATCTATTGATCCGGTCGATGATCTGATCCTGGCACAATTAATAAAAGATGATCCGGGTGTAAGAGAGATGTGGCTTACAATTTCCGCCGGGCTGGAGGATGCCACAGCAGCAGGGTTTGATGTGAACGTTGATGAACAGGCACAGTGGATGCGTTTAGAGCCGCTGATGGTGAGTCCTGCCCGGCCAGGTTTGCGTATCATCGGACGAAGACTACTGGCGGCTGCCTCAATAGTCGCTGTGTTAGCAGCGGGGTATTGGTGGTATCAGGCGGGCACACGGAGCGCTGAAGTATCCACGGGCCTGTCATTTACCGATGGCAAAATGAAATTCCCGACTTTAGAACTGGCAAATCACGAGACCGTGGAACTACATGGAAAGGCCGAGAGCACATTTAAAGCCGGCGATGCTGTTTTTGAAACAAATGGCAACACGCTTGTTTATAAAACTGTAGCAGGCAACAACCAAAACTGGACACTGCATGTGCCATATGGTTACGATTATAAGATCAGGCTATCTGACGGTTCCGAAGTGTGGTTGAACGCAGCGACCACCCTGAAGTTTCCTGCGAGTTTCCAGGGGCAAACACGTGAAGTAAGTGTCGAAGGAGAAGCCTTTTTCAATGTTTCTAAAAACAAAGAAAGTCCTTTTCTAGTGCGTGCCCGGGAAACAGAAGTACTTGTGACCGGCACCTCGTTTAATGTTAATACATATTCCACTGGCAGAATCCGGACAGCATTGATGGAAGGTTCGGTGGTGTTGCGTAATGAAGGTAAAAAAGCTGTTCACCTGCAACCAGGTTTCGAAGCCGACTTTACCAGCATAGCCGGGTTTGAGACGCGACCATTCGATTCCCTCGAAGTACTGTCGTGGTTGAAGGGTGTTTACTATTTCAGCAATACAACATTAAAAGAATTATCAGAAGCAATGAAGCGAATGTATAATGTTGAAAGTGAGTTTTCCAATATAACACTAAAGGGTAAAACGTTTAGCGGTGAGATGCGTAAAGACCAGCCCCTGCAGGCTTTCCTTGATAATATCAATCTTTCTGGCGATGTTAATTGCCAGTTGATTGATGGAAAGATATACTTCAAATAGTCCACATTATTCCCGCTGGTCCAAATTAAAAATTAAATATTTTCTTCCGATCCATTCACCCGGATTTGAATTTGGATGTCTTTGATTCAATATTTCTCACCTAAAATAAAATTGCTGCTATGTCTTGCCTGAGAAAACCAGCTATAACCTGCATTTATCTCCTGGTGCTATCTGCACTGTTATTCAACACTGTTTGTGTTTTTGCGAATGTCAATGAGCCAAATCCATGGGTAAGGCTCAGCAAGGGCGAAACTTCGCTGGCAAATCTTTTCAAATCAATTAAAAAACAAACCGGGTTCACACTGTTCTACAGCAACGAACTGCTGAACGATGCAGAGACAGTCAGGTTCAGTGCCGATAAGGTCCGGCTCGATGATCTGCTGACAGAAGTGCTGGTGCCAAAAAATGTCTCCTGGATTTACAGGGAACATTTGATAATCCTTAAAAAGAAATTACAGGAAGCTCCAACACGTTCAATGGTAATGAACGCCGCCTTTACGCCCGCTGTTCAGCGAAGTGCCTTGCCCATCACGGGTAGAGTTCTCGACAGCGATGGCAAGCCGGTGGTTGGTGCTTCGGTCCAGGTTGTTGGTTCTGATATTGGTACTAATACCGATGCCAATGGCGCATTCACAATCGAGGTCAACAAGCCTGATGCAGTGCTCTCGGTTTCCTATATTGGCTATCAGAAGCAGGAAGTAACCATCGGGGAAAAAACTAATCTTGTTATCACGCTTTCCCAGGAAACCACCCAGCTGAATGATGTGGTGGTAGTCGGTTATGGTACCAGGAAGAAATCTGATCTTACCGGGGCTGTCGCTACGGTTACTGCTGCAAACATGAAAGAGCGTGCAGTAGTCAATTTTGGCGAAGCGATGGCGGGACAGATGGCCGGTGTGCAGGTACAACAGATTACCGGTGCCCCGGGAGGCGAGGGCCTTGCCATAAGGGTAAGAGGAACAGGATCTATTACCCAGTCAAGTTCACCACTCTATGTTGTGGATGGCTATCCGATGGAAAGTGGAGCATTTAACCTGATCAACCCTTCAGATATCGAGAGTATCCAGGTGCTTAAAGATGCATCCTCCACAGCCATCTATGGTTCGAGGGGTGCTAATGGTGTGGTGATCATTACGACTAAAAGAGGTAAGTCAGGTACACCTACCGTGAGCTTCAATGTGTTTGCCGGGGTGCAGCGTCGTTCAAAGAAAATGGAAGTGATGAATCGTGAGGACTATGTTCAATGGTTCATTGATGGGCGAAACCAGGCATGGCTGGATCAACCTGTTATTGCTGCGGATCCTAACAAGGCACCACACACCATTGACGACCTGAATACACGTCGCCAGCTATACCCTAGTGCTAACTCACTGTACATGATCCCGGATGGCAAAAACGGTTATAAATACAATTTCTTCGATCCCAATTCCGTAGCAACCATGCCCAACAACAACTGGCAGGATATGCTGTTCCGTGATGCCCCGATACAGCAGTATGAACTTTCGGTTATGGGTGGTAGTGATAAGACCAGGTACGTATTCGCGGGCAGTTATGTTAACCAGCAGGGCATATCATTGAATACTGATTACGCGCGGTACAACTTCCGAACAAATGTAGAATCCCAGATATCCAAACGCCTTAAGCTCGGTCTTAATCTGAATGCTTTCCATTCGGGCGGTCATGAACAGGCGAATGGAAAGGATGCTCCAATACTTTATTCGCTGCTGCTGCCACCTATCTATGAGCTCAGGAATCCTGATGGTACCTATGGTTCAATGGTTCGTAATCCTGAAGTACTCGCCGGTGATGTGGCCAATCCAATTGGTATAGCAGAACAGGTCAACAGGTACCGCAAAAGATATGGTTGGCTGGGAACACTGTTTGCGGAACTTGACATTATTGAGGGTTTGAAATACAGGATAAATGTGAACGGTGGTATTCGTAATAATGATTATGAAACCTTCGAACCTTCCGTAGTAGATTTTGATGGCTCAAGGGCACCTCGTCCCGCGAGATCAGTGAATGAACAGTCAACTGATTTTGATTGGGTGATTGAACAAACGCTTTCTTACAATAAGAAACTCGGCGACAAACATGATCTTGGTTTGTTGGGCGGGTTTAGCAGTCAGAAAACTACCAATGAATACATGTATGGCGAAGCAAGGGGTTTTCCGAATGATGTGATCCAGACCCTGAACGCCGGCGCTCCTTACCAGTTGTCAAGTACAAAATCGCAATATTCGATGGTGTCTTATTTTGCGCGCGCTAACTACACCTTCGACAATAAATATCTTCTTACCGCAACCATTCGTTCAGACGGCTCTTCACGGTTTGGAGAGAACAGGAAATGGGGATCCTTTCCTTCCGTGTCAGGTGCATGGAGGGTGAGCCAGGAGAAATTTATGGATCCACTGGCGCATATTATCAGTGAGTTTAAACTACGTGCCAGTTATGGTATTGCGGGTAATAACCGGATTGGAAATTATTCTGCCATCGGATTGCTTGGTACAGGATTTTATCCAACAGGTGATGTGCTCCAGAATACTGTTAATCCAAGCACCATCCCGAATGACGATCTTGGTTGGGAAAAAGTGTTACAATCTAATTTTGGATTTGACCTGGCTTTATTCAATAGTCGCGTTCGTATTGAAGGTGATTTTTACAATAGCAGATCAATCGACCTCTTATTAAATGTTCCGGTCCCTACCATTACCGGTTATGCTACCCAGATCCAGAATATCGGTAAACTGGAGAACAGGGGAATGGAATTTTTACTGTCTACAAGAAACCTGACAGGCAAGTTCACCTGGACCAGCGACTTCAATATTTCTTTCAACAAAAATAAGGTACTGGAAGTAGGTCCTGGCGGCCAGCCGATCTATGCCAGCGCACCTAATGCAAATAATTCATTTATCACCAAACCCGGATACCCGATAGCAAGCTTTTTCGGCTATGTATATGATGGTGT
This sequence comes from Flavitalea antarctica, assembly GCF_054461535.1. Lineage (NCBI taxonomy): Bacteria > Pseudomonadati > Bacteroidota > Chitinophagia > Chitinophagales > Chitinophagaceae > Flavitalea > Flavitalea antarctica. Next base: position 140,896 of record NZ_JBTLQG010000004.1, on the reverse strand, counting down.
ATTTATGAACCAGGCTGAGCTGGATAAATCTCCGCATCTTCCGGCAGACAAGGTTGGTGACGGACGTTACCTGGATGTAAATGGTGATGGAAAACTTGATCAGAATGACAAGACGATCATCGGGGATAACCAGCCATATTTCCAGGGTGGGTTCAGCAATAATTTCTCATACCAGAATTTTACATTGTCGGCTCAACTATCTTTCTCACAGGGAGCACAGTTGTTCAGCTTTTTCAACCGCATGGTTGGTATATATCATGGAGACAGGAATACATTGGTAGAACAGAACGGGCGCTGGCGGTCTGCTGATGATCCGGGAGATGGCGTGCATTTCAGGCCAACCCGCAATCCTACAGGATGGCAACGCGATCCTTCTTCGGCCTGGGTGACTGATGGTTCATTCATTCGTCTTCGCAACATCACACTTGCTTACGACTTTAAGATCCGCCCGATTGGTGGTCTTAAAATAAATGCGTTGCGTCTTTATGCTACCGGCCAGAATCTCTTTACCTGGACTAAGTATACCGGTTTCGATCCAGAAACCAGCAGTGAGGGAGATGGTCTTTCAAGAGGCGGGGATTACCTTGGGTATCCCTCAGCTAAAACAGTAATTATCGGCTTAAACCTGAGTTTCTAATCCATTAATTAATTGTCATGAAATATTTCGCGATTGCAGCAATAAGCGTCCTTGTCTTTGGTTCCTGCAAAAAAGAATTTATACAACTCAGTCCACCTTCCAGTCTGAACTCCGAGAGCTTTTATAAAACCGAGTCGGATATGAACCAGGCTGTACTTTCAGCTTATGGTAACCTTCGCTCAGTATATAACAATCCATTTGTAAGGCTTGGAGAGATCAGGTCTGACAATACCACTTATTCATGGTTGAGTGGTAACCCCGCAGATGATAACGGCATTGACGTATTTGCTTCACCGCTGCTACCGGAAAACAACTATCCGACCAACGCATGGAACAACTGCTATAATGTTATACTCAGAAGCAACATAGTGATTGGACGGATTGATCCTGTAAAATTCAATAATGAAAACCTGAAGAAGCAATACGTCGCGGAAGCAAGGTTCCTGCGTGCACTTATGTATTTCTGGCTTAACCGTGCGTTTGGCGGAGTTGCTCTCAATGGAAGCTTACTTGGTGTACCCAGGGTAGATAAGGAAGTAACACCCACCGAAGCTTACGAGATCCTTCGCGCACCTCTCCAGGAGATCTACGATCTGATCATTGAAGACCTTCAATATGCTGAAGCGAACCTGCCGGCTTCCTATACTGCAAACGATAAAGGCCGGATAACCAAATGGGGCGCCATGGGTCTGCTCTCAAAGGTGTATCTTACTATGGCAGGATATCCGCTGAATAAGGGTAATGACTTCTATACACTCGCTACACAAAAAGCAGAGCAGGTGATCAGCACATCGGGAGCGGCGTTGGTCCCCAGCTACAAGGATCTTTTTGATGTAACAAAAAAGAACAGCATAGAATCACTCTTTGAGGTCCAATACAAAAAAGGCAGCCCCAACGGTGCTACCGGTAGCCCATGGAACAATGATTTTGCACCGAGGTTCTCTAATAAGGAAGTCGTTCTCGTTGGTGATAAATCGGGTGTTAATGCGCCAACCGGCAATATGTCTGCAGCGTATGAGCCTGCGGACCCAAGGAAATATGTTTCTATGCGCGACAACTGGGTCAATGCTACCAGTGGAGCCGTGCAGAATGAGCGATATGTCACCAAATATTACGATGTTGCAACCAGTGGCAGCGATAATGGCAACAACTGGATCGAACTAAGGCTTGCAGATGTACTGCTGATCTCTGCAGAAGCTATTGTACGTACCGGGGGCGACAAAACAAAAGCGATCACCTACCTAAACAGGATCCGGCAGAGAGCCCGCAACACACCCGGAAATCCGGCTATAGTAAAACCGGCAGATCTGTTAAAGGATTATACAATGGGAGACTTTGCAAATGATAACGCGTTGCTGATGGCAATCGAAAAAGAAAGGAGGGTCGAACTTGCATTTGAGAATCATCGTTGGTTCGATCTCGTCAGAACGAAAAGAGCAAAAGATGTGATGATTGCAGAACAGGCTGCTGATGGGTTTCCGCCGTTCACCTGGAGTGATGATATGCTCATCTACCCTATACCAACCACGGTGATGCAATCAAATCCGGGTAAGATCATACAGAATAAAGGATATGTTCAATTGTAGGCAACCAACATAAAGTAATTAACACACAAACGATAAGTGATGAAAACAAAAAGAAACCTATGGCTGCTGCCGCTTTTACTATGCATGTTTAGTGCGATGTCGCAGCCGCCAAGACTCACTAAAAAAGAAGCAAAAGAAGGTTGGGTATCGTTGTTTGATGGAAAATCATTTGAGGGTTGGCAGAAATCGAACGGGCAGCCATTTAATGGTAAGGGTTGGATCGTTAAGAACGGAGTATTGAGTACAGATACCCTTAGCGGTCACGGGGGAGATATAGTTACTACAAAAGAGTTTGGCGACTTTGAACTGTCGCTTGAATTCAAACTTGAGCCTGGAACCAACAGCGGTATCAAATATTCTCTATTCAAAAACACCTCTCTCGGTTGTGAATATCAACTGATTGATGATGCCCGCCACCAGGATGCCAAACTGGGTAAAAATGGTAACCGCACCCTTGGTGCATTGTACGATGTTTTGCCGCCGTCAGAAAAGAAGGTAAAGTCGGTGGGGGAATGGAACACGGTGCGTATCGTAAAAAAAGGTACCCATGCGGAGCATTGGCTCAACGGTTCAATGATCTTATCTTACGACCGTACCAGCGACGTATTTAAAGATGGGGTTGCAGCAAGTAAATTCAAAAAAGAAAATGGTTGGGCCGAAGCATCAACTTCACCAATACTGTTGCAGGAGCATGGTGACATTATACATTATCGCAACATAAAGATCAGAAATCTGTAGTCCTGATTTTTTGTTTAATTTTTAAAAACTAACTTTCCTTTTACTCATTTTTCTGCCATATGGCAGTTGAAAGTCCTCATCTTCAAATTGATAAATATGGATAAACAAAGAAGACACTTTATAAAAAATACGGGCACTTTTATGGCTCTCGGTGCAATGGGATTCTCCACGCAGAGCTACCGTAGGATCATAGGAGCCAATGACCGCATTACAGTCGGGGTGATGGGAACCAATGGACGTGGTGCCGGGATGGCAGCAAATTTTGCCCGTCAGAAAGACACAGATGTAATTTATATCTGTGACGTAGAAGAAAAGGCGCTGGCAAAGGGTATAAATGCAGTCAAAAAAGCGGTTAACAAGGAGCCCAAAGGGGTAAAGGATTTCAGAACGATTTTGTCTGACAAGGACCTGGACGCCATGTATCTTGCTCCGCCGGATCACTGGCATGCCCCGGCAGCAATCATTTGCTGCGCTGCAAACAAACATGTATATGTAGAAAAGCCCTTATGCCATAACCCTTACGAAGGGGAGCTGGCCGTTGCAGCAGCAAGAAAATACAAGCGCGTTGTGCAGATGGGTAGTCAGCGTCGCTCCTGGCCGATACTCACAGAAGGAATCCATGCTTTGCATAACGGTGTTATCGGGAAAGTGTATATGGCCAAGACCTGGTACACTAATAACCGGGCTTCGATCGGTGTTGGTAAAACGGTGCCCGTTCCATCCAACCTGGACTTCGAACTATGGCAGGGGCCGGCCCCAAGGCTTCCCTATAAAGACAACCTCGTGCACTACAACTGGCACTGGTTCTGGCATTGGGGTACCGGCGAGGCGCTGAATAACGGAACGCATGAGATTGACGTTGCCAGGTGGGGCCTGGGGATAGATTATCCTACCAAAGTAAGTTCAGTGGGGGGCCGATACCGCTTCCAGGATGATTGGGAAACACCAGACACGCAGATCATTACATTTGAGTGCAAAGGCGCCTCAGTTATTTGGGAAGGCCGGAGCTGTAACGGAACCCCGGTGGAAGGTGAGGACCGCGGGGTGATATTCTATGGTGAAAATGGTTCCATGGCCACAGGAGGTAACAGTTATATTGTTCGGGATCAGAAAAATAAAGTGGTTAAGGAAGTAAAGTCAGACGTTGTAATTGACGGCCGTGATACTTCGAGCCCGAGTGCGAGCCTCGATGGGGTTCATATCGAGAACTTTTTGAAATGCATCCGCGAAGGCGGCACGCCCACTGCCGATGTTGAAATCGGACGAAAAAGCACATTGTGGGTTCAGTTGGGGAATATGGCGCAAAGGGTAGGAACAACACTGAATATCGACCAGAGTAATGGTCATGTATTGGATAATAAAAAGGCACAGGCGCTTTGGAAAAGAACTTATGCCCCGGGCTGGGAGCCAAAAGTATAGTTTTAAAAAAGCGTAGTATTTAACAAAGCATACGTCTGACAAAGTATAGCATTTAACGAAGTACGGCGTTTAAGAAATCATAGCGTTTAAGAAACCATAGCGTTTAAGAAAGCATAGCGTTTAAGAAAGCATAACGCTTAAGAAGGATAACGTTTAAGAACGCTTAACCTTTAAGAAAGCATGGCGGTTAAAAAAACATACCGCTTAACAAAGTATAGCGTTTTAAAAGTATAGCGTTTAAAAAGGAAAGAGGCTCCGGTTCTGGAGCCTCTTTCCTTTTCTCGTTAACGTGTCATTTGTTCATCAACACTATCAATTTATCATCAACGTGTTGTTTCTTCCTCAACGTTTATTATTTTCAAAACACTCACTATTTTCAACGCCCGTTATTCCTTCTCAACACTCACTATTTTTCACAACGCCCGCTATTCCTTCTCAATACTCACTATTTCTTCAACATTATTCATTGTGGGAGATAGAGCTCCCTGTGCGACATAGAGCTCGTTGTGGAGGATAAAGCTATTGTCCTTGCGCAAGACTGTAAGCTTTCTTAGTTCCAAATCTGTTCAACAGTTCTGAAGAGCAGATTTTGAAGTCACCACTGAGGCTCACATATAACCCAATTACATCCTGCTGATTTAATTTTTCATCGTCGATACTTTCAAAACGGACATTGTATTGATTCACAAGATTTGTATAAATAGATCCGGTTGGCCATACCTGGGTTCCCCGGTTGCTGATACTAAGCAGCTTGAACTTGACACCTGCATGACGTTGACATTTTTTAGCAATCATCTCAGGCTGTTCGATACTCTCAATAAACAGATCAACCCCAATGATCTCCTCAATCTCCATTTCCTTGGAAACGAGCATCGGGTTTTTTTCCAGCTTGAAATTCGTCGGAGTGATCTCTTTGTTTGGCCATGTTGGCTTTTCGCCTTGTTTTGGTTTCTTACCAAAATTCCGGATAATGGCATCCGCGAACCCGGGTGTATTCACGGAAGGAATGGATTTGTCTCCAAAGTCACCGGTGTGGACCCCGGACTCAAGTGTATAAAGCAGCGAATTTTCAATGGTTGCCGCACTCTCCATGAAACCAAGGTGCCGCAGCATAGCAAGTCCGCTCAATAACAGCGCTGTTGGATTTGCGATGTTTTTACCTGCGATATCCGGAGCCGTGCCATGCACTGCTTCGAAGATACAGATATGGTCACCGATATTGGCCGAAGGTGCGAATCCAAGTCCGCCAACCAGCCCTGCACAAAGGTCGGATACGATATCCCCCTGGAGGTTAGTCATCACAACCACATCAAAAAGATCTGGCCTGGTGACCAATTTCATACAAAGATCATCAACGATAACGTCATCAGCCTTCAGTTCCGGAAAGTCCTTAGCCACTTCATAGAAGCACTCAAGAAACAAACCATCTGTGATCTTCATGATATTTGCCTTGTGTCCGCAGGTTATTCTTTTGGCGCTTTTCTTACGTGCCATCTCGAATGCATACCTGATCACCTGCAGGCTGCCCGGCCGGGTGATAAAACGACGGCTTAAAGACACATCATGGGTCAGCATGTGTTCGATACCCCCATAAGTATCTTCTATATTTTCGCGGACAATGGTCACGTCGATCGGGATACCGGCTTTTGAGAATACCGTATCTACCCCATGAAGTGTCTGAAAAACCCTTTTATTGGCATAAGTATTCCAGGTTTTCCGGGCAGTAACGTTCACGCTTTTGACACCTTTACCCTTTGGCGTCTCCATCGGACCCTTGAACAGTATGCCTAAATCCTCGATGGTCTGCTGTGCTTCGGGGGTCATGCCGTTTGAGAAACCCTTGTCAAAAACCCATTTTCCCATGTCTACGAACGCATATTCCAGGGGAACTTCGGCTGATTTGAAGATGGTAAGGACCGCATCCATGATCTCCGGGCCGATTCCATCGCCTTTTGCAACAGCAATTTTCATATTATCAGAATTTTGTTTTTGTTTGTCAAATAGTTAAAGACAGGGCAAAATTAACCGCATTGCTCTTAAAACCTCCTAAAATATTGGGAATTACTAACACTCCGCAGGATTTTTAATTAACTTTAAGCACAAATAGCTATTGATGATATCAAAAATATCAGAAGGGATAGAGATCAGTGTAGAAACTTTTTATCAACCGGATTACTCCAACCCGGTTTCGGGTGAATACATGTTTGCTTATAGAATCACTATTGACAATCACAATAATTTTCCTGTTAAACTTCATCGTCGTCATTGGAACATCTTCGATAGTAACGGTACTCATCGTGAAGTAGAAGGTGAAGGAGTTGTAGGTGTACAACCATCGATGCAACCGGGTGAACGGTATCAATATGTCAGCGGATGTAATTTAAGGACTGAGATGGGTAAGATGTATGGTACTTATCTCATGGAGAATCTCAATAGTAAAACGACTTTTGATGTGAACATTCCCGTGTTCGAAATGATCGTTCCATTCAAGATGAATTAATCTTCTCTTTATAACTTGAATTCTATTTCTCAGAATTGAATTACTTTTATTTGTAGATGCGCTTCTTGTAATTGAGTTATTGATTTTGCGCGTTATTGGCCTTCACTCGTAAGTACGCGACCACTCTGGTCCTTTCGGTTAGTTCCACTTTTTGCCTGATTTCGCTGAAGCTGATATTGCCCGAATAAACCAAGCCTGTTAAGACAGGGAAATCAGACACAAAAAAAGCAACAACCTGGTCCCGCCGGAGCGAAGAAGCAACCAAATACTATGGCAATAAAAGCATTTAAAAACAGGCAGCGCAGCAACTATTTGAGTACATCGATTTTATCTTTCTTCATGGCAACGCGATAAAGTATCGTACACATCACTGCAAAAAAGATCACACCAAGGATCTTATAACCCTCATCCCCAAGCGCAGACAGCAGGCCGTGTTCCATGTTTATGCTGGTCAGGAAACGTTCACCTGAATCGGTGCCTGATAAAAATGCGATGAGTACCCCGGCAATAGCACCGCCGGCAACAAGACCGGTGGCAAACAAATTGCCTTTTCCCAGTTCCTCATCTTCGGGTGAAAGAAGCCCTGCCTGTTGTTTTGCCTTTCTGCTGTCAACAAGTCCCTTGATTGCGCCACCAACAAAAATAGGCAGGGTGGTGGACAATGGAAGATATGCTCCAACTGCAAAGCTTAGCGATTTGATACCGCACAGCTCCATCACAACGGCTACAAACACCCCAACAAAAACGTACTGCCAATCGAGGTTCTGAGATAAAATGCCCTTTATAAGAGTGGCCATCAATGTTGCCTGTGGTGCGGGATATTTATCACTGCCGATTGCATGTTCAATTCCTCTTGCTGCCATATCTGCTGTTGGGCGATCGAGAAATTTTACCGTAAGACCAATAACAATTGAAGAAACGATAGCACCGACAAATAATGCGATCTGCTGGTTGCGGGGTGTGGCACCGACTATATAACCACTCTTAAGATCCTGTGAGGTGCCCCCTGCGTTAGCAGCGGCAATACAGATCATTCCACCCACAACAAGTACGAGTGGTTCATAGGCCTGGCCCGTCCAGCCAACTGCTATAAAAATCAGGCTCGTTCCCATCACGGTGGCTATTGTCATACCACTGATTGGGTTATTCGAAGATCCCACCAGTCCAACTATCCTTGATGATACGGTTACGAAGAGTGCACCGAAAATCACCACAAGCAAACCGATCAGTCCTTTTTGTAAAACACTGTCGCCAGGCATGCCAGGTAAAAAAGTTATCAGGAGGATGAGCGCCAGGCTACCGAAACCAACGATCTTGATACTCAGATCCTGTTCAGTTCTCGGAACAGCTACCGCCTCTGTACCAGCAAGGTCCTTCCCTTTGATAGAGCTGATACTTGACTTGATAGACTTACCGATAGTAGGAAGCGTTTTTATTAATGTAATAATACCACCGGCTGCTACTGCCCCGGCTCCAATCTGCCTGATAAAGGCATAATAGATGGCAGCTGAATAGTTCGTGAACGTGTGGGTCTCGGGGTTCCAGTTGCCCTGGCCACCGGGTTTCGTGATATCAGCGAGATAGCCCAGCTTTACCAGCTGGTTCGCGATAACATCGTTTGGAACCAACGTCGCCAGCAGCGGGATCAAAACCAGCCAGCTTAACACACCACCTGCTACCAATACTCCTGAGATCCTGGGTCCGATGATATAACCAACACCAAGGTATTCCGGTGTGATCTCTCCACTCACCCTTGCCGATGGAAAATACCTGTTGACTTTTGCGGTGGTCCAATAGGGAACTTCCGCAATGATATGAAGCAGCTTTTGAAGCGTTGCGTAAAGGAAAGCTACACCAAGTCCCCAGAATGCTGTCTTGGCAAAATCACCGCCCTTTTCGCCGGCGATCAAAACATCACCACAGGCAGTGCCTTCGGGGTATGGAAGATTCCGATGTTCATTTACAATCAGTGCTTTTCTTAATGGCACCATCAACAGCGTTCCGAGCAGACCACCTACTATAGCCAATACCAGTATCGTGAGATAATTAAAATAGTCTGCACTGTTGGGAGCCGATAAGAACAGAAATCCCGGAAGCGTGAAAGCCACGCCGGCCGCGATACTTTCGCCCGCACTGCCCGTGGTCTGGATGATGTTGTTCTCAAGAATCGTTGTCTTGAAAAATCTCCTGCCCAGGGTGATCGCAATCACTGCTATCGGGATGGAAGCACTCACTGTAAGCCCCGCCTTCAAGGCGAGGTAAACGGTAGCTGCACCGAATATGACACCAAATAAACAACCAAGCAATATTGACTTCACAGTCAGTTCCTTCATAGTTACTTCTGCAGGAACAAAAGGCTGAAACTTCTTTTCTGGTATCATAAAGACTAGTTTAAATTATATCCTTGTAACACTTATTTTTTCTGTGTAGCGGTCACCCCGTGTCCATCACGTCGCTCAATTATTTATATGCCAGATCTCTCCTGGCTCTATAACCTCACTCTCACTTCCTACTTAACGTCGCCCATTCGTTTCTCCATCCAGAATGATAACAGGTATAACAGTATTGCTGCAACCGTGCTCATCACCACAAACACCATGAAGAAATCATAGAGGTTATTAATCTCGTAACCCAGGAAGTTCGTTGATCCTTCACTTGGCAACAATGCGCCGAGTTTCCCACCGAATTTATTAGCGGCTGCATTTGAAATAAACCAGACACCCATCAAGATCGATCCGAATCTCGCAGGTGCAAGTTTATTGACAAGAGAAAGCCCGATAGGCGAGACAGCAAGTTCTCCGATAGTATGCAGGAAGTACAATCCGATCAGCCATAACATACTTGTCTTGCCAACTACATCTTTAACGCCATAAGCAATCAGCAGGTAACCTAATGCAAGAAACAACAATCCGATAGCTTGTTTTTTCGGAGAAGAAGGCTCAAGATTTTTTCTTCCCAGTCCTTCCCAAACCTGGCTCATGACCGGCGCCAACAGGATGATCCAAAGCCCATTGATGCTATTGAACCAGCTCGCCGGGACTTCTTCCAGGTTGTATGGAGTAAGGTAGATATAATGGTAAATTGCAAATGCAAGTGCGGTGGCAGCGATGATCCCAAACAGCAGTTTCAATTCGCGGGGAATTTCCATTATGCGATAGAGAAAATAATACAGCACAAGCGCCAGTCCGATCAACCCCAAAACCATATTTCCAAGCAAAGTATTTATAGTGTAGGACCGGTCGATGTTGTCCCGTGCAAACAAAGTAAGTGATGAACCAGCCTGTTCAAAAGCCGCCCAGAAAAATATCACGAAAAATGCAGCCAGGAAAATCACAATCACCCGCCCCCGTTCATCAGGTGTAAGCGATTTGTCAGAGATGATAAGCCCTGAAACTCCGATCGCGACGCTGAAAATAAATGCTCCTATCCAATCGGAGTCGAGCACGAAACGGAAGATGAGCAATAAGGCAGCGGTAATACCTGCCCACATCGCTACATGTTTAAAGGAAGAAGCGGGTGTTTCCCGGTTAGCTGCATCGTTTGCGATCCTTTCTGTTACCTGGTTGGGAACGATGCCAAGCCCCTGCCCATCTGGGCCAACCAGGTATTTGTCTTTAAGCCAGATAAAAACGATAGTACCCAGGGCCATCGCGACGCCGGCCGATAAAAAGCCCCATTTGAAAGCTTCCTGGACCGGGTTGCCGGCAGCATCATATTTTTCACCAAGGCCTCCACAGATCAGGGGACCGATGAATGAGCCCAGGTTAATGCCCATATAAAAGATAGTATAGGAAGAATCAAGTCTTTTATCTCCTTTCGGGTATAACTGGCCTACAAGAGATGAAATATTTGGTTTGAAAAAGCCCATTCCGAGGATAAGCACAGAAAGTGCGACCCACATAATCGTATGCGCCAGGTCTTTATTTTCGGTAGTGTAGGAAGCACTGACAAACATCAGGAACTGGCCAAAGGCCATCAGGAAACCTCCCCGCACTATCGAGCGCCTGTTTCCCCAAAGCCTGTCGGCGAAATAACCGCCCAAAAGAGGTGACAGCCAGATGAGGCCGGTGAAACTGCCGTAAACATCATCATTAGCATACTTGTCGCTCCTCATGAGACTGCTGGTGACATATAAAACCAACATCGCGCGCATTCCATAATAACTGAACCTTTCCCACATCTCGGCAAAGAACAAAACGAACAGTCCTTTGGGATGTTTGGATGCCTGGGTTGACTGCATAAGCGCGAATTAGGGTTTATCGCGTAAAATAAGATAAAATCTATTGGAAGTATTTCCCGCATTAATTAAAATTCTCCAATCCGTAGCGAAATCCGAAATTCGCCGCTGAAATGAGATCCGGGATCTTAAAAATTGATTTTGATCAGTCAACAATATTCAGACATCGATTTTGTTATCCTTACCTGATCGTGGTGTCCTTATTCAGATAATATCATCATTAATTTTAAGATCCTGATAAACTTTATCAACCTGATTCCGATAAAAACATCATTATTCAATAACCAATAAACCAACCCGAACCCTATTTATGAATATTCTACTTATTGGCTCTGGTGGCAGGGAACATGCCCTGGCATGGAAGATGTCACAAAGCAAGTTATGTTCAAAGCTGTTTATCGCTCCCGGAAATGCAGGGACTGCTTTGTGCGGGACCAATGTGGAGCTGAGTGTTACCGACTTTGATAACATCAAGCAACTTTGTATCAGGGAAAATATCGGTATGGTCGTCATCGGACCGGAGGAGCCGTTGGTTAAAGGAATTGTGGACGATTTTAAAAATGATGCTGCAGTTCAGCATATTCCCGTCATCGGGCCTTCACGGGAAGGTGCGCAACTCGAGGGCAGCAAGGCCTTTGCGAAACGTTTCATGCAGAAATATAACATCCCGACCGCGGTTTATAAAGAGTTTGATTCTACTAATTATGAAGAGGGTATCCCTTACCTGCAGGCTCATGACCTCCCTATCGTCTTAAAGGCCGATGGGCTTGCCGCCGGAAAGGGGGTGATCATCTGCCAGTCGCATCTTGAGGCAATGAGCGAATATGAGCTGATGATCCAGCAAAGCAAATTTGGTGAGGCTGGTAAACGGGTGGTTGTCGAAGATTTTTTAAGCGGCATAGAATTGAGCGTTTTTGTGCTGACGGATGGAAAGAACTATGTGGTACTTCCTGAGGCCAAAGACTACAAGCGGATAGGCGAGGGCGATAAGGGGCCGAATACCGGTGGGATGGGCGCAGTGAGTCCTGTACCTTTTGCAGATGCGGCGTTCATGCAGAAGGTGGAAGAACAGGTTATTAAACCCACTGTGGATGGGATACACAAAGAAGGTATTGATTACAAAGGATTTATATTTATTGGTTTGATAAAGGTGGGCGAAGAGCCGTTCGTTATTGAATACAATTGCAGGCTAGGTGATCCTGAAACAGAGGTCGTGATTCCAAGGTTGAAATCTGATCTTGTTGAACTGCTGAAGGCAACCGGCGACCAGGAACTTGACAAGGTCCGCATCGACATTGATCAACGGATCGCCTGCGCAGTGGTGGCCGTCAGCGGTGGTTACCCGGGCACCTATGAAAAAGGACTCGTGATAACCGGTCTCGACAACGAGGTTCCCGAGGAGAGCCTCATCTTCCACGCCGGAACGGCTGAGGTTAATGGAAATACCGTCACAAACGGTGGCCGCGTATTGTGTGTGACCTCTTTCGGCGACTCCGTTACCGAAGCGGTTTACAACTCCAAGATGGTTTTGGGCGAAATAAGTTACGACGATATCTATTATCGACGGGATATCGGGTTTGAATTTGAGTAGTGGCAGCATAAAAAACATTCATTGAGCATTCATTACAGTGATTATCTGCAGCTTGACAAAATTCTGGCTGCTCAGTTCCCGGAGTCGGATAAGACCGCCGAGCCTGCGCACGATGAGATGCTGTTTATTGTTATTCACCAGGCCTATGAGTTATGGTTTAAGCAGCTGATCTACGAAATTGATTCGGTGCTGGCGATCATGAAGAAGCCGGCAATAAACGATAATTCGCCAGAGTTGCAGACCGTTGTGCATCGTTGTTCAAGGGTGGTAAAGATCCTGAGACTGCTTGTGCAACAGATTGATATCATGGAGACCATGACCCCGATGGACTTCCTCGATTTCCGTGATCTCCTGCGACCCGCTTCGGGGTTCCAAAGCTGGCAGTTCAAATTACTCGAAGCAAAACTGGGCCTGGCGTTCGACCAGAGATTTGGCCAGAACTATTACATATCCCAGCTGAGAGAACACGAAGTGGCGACTATCCGGGAGGGTGAAGCCGCTGTTTCGCTGCTGCAGCTGGTTAATAACTGGCTGGAAAGGATGCCATTTTTCCGGGAGGCCGCAAATTGGGTGCATTATTCCCGTCTGCTAAACAACGAAGTTCCGCTGGAAGACATATTCTGGAACGATTACCGGCACATTTATTCCAATGGACTGGCTGCCGCGGAAACGGCCAACCTGGCTCATTTTGACCAGGTATTCGGAATATCAGGTTCGGAAGAACCGCGGAAGCTATCTGCGTCAGCCAGCCGTGCGGCCCTGTTTATCATGCTGTACCGCGGATACCCGATGCTTCAGACTCCTTTCCAGCTTTTAAATAACCTGCTGGAAATAGATGAACAGATGAGTACCTGGAGATACCGGCACATGAGTATGGTGCACCGGACCATCGGGACCCGCATCGGGACCGGGGGAAGCACCGGGCGCGATTACCTGAAAGGCGCTCTCGACAAACATTATATTTTCGCCGAGCTGGCCAGGATGACCAGTTTCCTCATCGAACGTAAGAAGTTACCCTTACTCAGTAACGAAATGGAGAAAAGATTAGGCTTCCTGGTGTGAGATTACGATTGGTAGCATCATATTTGCAAATCCGAATAATAATACAGGGTATATAACATTAATATGATTTTAGCGTTTATAGATCCGACAGTGTTTCAAACTAACAGCAATGAGTAACCGAAGTTTGCTGATCCTGCACGATAGAGCAAGCGGTGAAATTGAATCTGAAAGTGCTGATGATATGTTTAGTTAATCACAGATAGTGTGGCGAATTGGATGAAATGCAGATTTGACGCGATTTTATAAGGATTTTTCCTGTGGAAAAAATACTTACAAATCAATAGGTTGACTTTGTTAATTCGAATTATTTCCTTCAATTTTGCAGGCATTAGATTTAAATCCAAAATCTGACCTTTATAAAATGGGCTTATTCAATTTTCTCACTCAGGAAATCGCAATGGATCTGGGTACCGCAAACACCCTCATCATACATAATGACGAAATCGTCGTGAACGAACCGAGTATTGTGGCTTTAGACAGGAACAATCCTAAAACCGTGCTGGCAGTTGGTAAGAGGGCACTGATGATGCATGAAAAAACACATGAGAGCATTCGTACCGTGAGACCCTTGAAAGATGGGGTAATTGCTGACTTTAACGCGGCAGAACTGATGATCCGCGAGATGATCAAGATGATCTATCCGAAAAAGCCGTTGTTTCCACCGAGCTGGAGAATGATGATCTGTATCCCTTCAAGCATTACGGAAGTTGAAAAAAGAGCTGTCCGGGATAGTGCCGAGCAGGCCGGTGCCAAAGAGGTTTATCTGCTTCATGAGCCAATGGCCGCTGCGCTGGGTATCGGGATCGATGTTGAGGAACCGGTTGGTAATATGATTATCGATATCGGTGGTGGTACTACCGGAATTACCGTGATTGCACTCGCCGGTATTGTATGTGACCAGTCAATACGAATAGCCGGAGACGAATTTACTGCAGATATCATGGAAGCGCTTCGCCGTTACCATAGCTTACTTATCGGTGAAAGGACCGCTGAACAGATCAAGATCCAGATTGGTGCAGCCATGAAGGACCTGGAGAGTCCGCCGGATGATATTCCCGTCAATGGCCGGGACCTTGTAACCGGTATTCCGAAACAGATCATGGTCAGTTACCAGGAAATTGCTGAAGCGCTCGATAAAAGCATATTCAAGGTTGAAGAAGCGATCTTAAAAGCACTTGAAATGACTCCTCCTGAACTTGCCGGTGACATCTATCGTCGCGGTTTATACCTCACCGGTGGTGGTGCATTGCTTCGCGGCCTCGATAAAAGGCTCAGCCAGAAGATCAAATTACCCGTACACGTTGCAGATGATCCACTGAAAAGTGTTGTACGTGGTACAGGTCTGGCCCTCAAGAATTATGATCGTTATCCCTTTATTATGCGATAAGGTCGCCATATTTTGGGTTATCGCTAACAGCTTTTGATATTTGTAATCCTTAACTTGATCATCTAAACGAGTAAACACATCTGTGCGTAATATATTTCTCTTCATCAGAAGATATTTTAACTTCCTCTTCTTCGTGGTGTTGCAGATTGTTGCGCTTTCATTTCTTTTCAGGTACAATAAGTTTCACGAAGCGGCCTTCATGGGTATTGCGAACGAAACTACCGGTATGGTGGGTGCCAGGTTCAATAGTGTCGAGTACTATTTCAACCTGAAAAAAACCAATGATTCACTGGTTAAGGAAAACAGTGATCTCAGAAATGCACTCCGGGAAAATTTCGATGCTCCTGATACTACCCAACGTGTTGTGGCTGACACTATTCCTTATGATACACTCGGCAATGTCCGTAAATATATGTGGCGCCCTGCCAAAGTGGTAAGCAATACGGCCACACTGCAGAACAACTATCTTACGATACAAAGAGGCCTCAACCAGGGCATCAGGAAAGATATGGGGGTTATCAGTTCTACCGGTATCGTTGGAACCGTTGTTGACGTAAGTGCGAACTATGCCGTGGTTATGAGTTTGCTGCACAGGCAAAGCCGTGTGAGTGCTAAAATGAAAAAAACAGGTGAAACCGGTACCATCCAGTGGGACGGTGAGTCACCATTTTTTCTGACACTGATTAATGTTCCGAAAAGTGCAGCAGTGGCCGTCGGGGATTCAGTGATAACCAGCCAGTATTCTTATCTCTTTCCCCAGGGAATTATGGTAGGAACCGTTGCCGCGATTGTTGAAGACAAAACGAGCAATTTTTATACAATGAAGATTAAGCCGGCTACGAATTTTTATAACGTGGAATTTGTAACTGTGGCTGAAAATCTGATGAAAGATGAACAGAAAAAACTTGAGGAGGCATCCCGGAAAAACCAATGAGTGAATTGCTGAAAAATATCATCCGGTTTTCCCTGTTCATACTGATACAGGTGTTTGTGCTGTTCCAGGTTCCTTTTCTGCACCGGTTTATAACCCCTTATCTATACTTCCTCTACATTCTCTGGCTTCCTTTTAATATGCCAAGAGTTGGTCTCACGCTGGTTGGTTTCATCTTTGGTTTAACGCTGGACTATTTTACAAAAACGCCGGGGCTGCATGCGGCTCCCTGTGCTTTGATCGCTTATGTGCGACCTTTCCTGGTTAACATCCTGATCCAGCAGGAAGGTGCGGATAAAAACTATCGCTCGCCTTCCATCACCAGCATGGGATGGGCACCTTACGCAACACTGGTGTTTATCCTTACCATACTTCACAACGGGTACCTGGTGTTTCTTGAATACCTGGATGTCGGAAGTTTTCTTTTCTTCCTTGGCAAGGTATTATCTACAACGGGTGTAAGTCTTTTGCTCATTTTTGTAACGGAGCTGCTGTTCTTCAGGAAAGAAAAGTTCCGGACGAATACTGCCTGACGAATACTGCCCGACGAATATGGCCTTACGAATATGGCCTTACGAACACGGGCTTACGAAGACGGCCTTACGAAGACGGCCTCACCCGTCTCACCCCTTAGTTATAGCGGCAATTTCGCTACGCCCTGATTTTCATGAGATCTTCGCTTATCATCCGGCTTTTTATCCTGGAATCCGCTTATTATCCGAATTTTTATCCTGAGACTCCGCTTGCCATCCGGCTGTTTATCCTGATGCTCCACACGCCAGCTGCATGACAACTTTGAGGGCATTATTAACGTCACTAATACAATAAAATACTTATTTCTCCATTGAATATTGTTACATCTAACATCTTACTTCTAACTTCGTAAAAGAATGTCGGTTTTTAATCAGTCAAGGAGTAACATCGTACGCCTAATCTTCCTGGGTGTGTTTTTCATCATCTTCGTGCAGTTGTTTAACCTGCAGGTACTTTCCAGTAAATATGTTCAGTTGGCCATGGATAATGCTGTCTTTCCAAAGGTGGTTTATCCGAGCCGGGGCATTATTTATGACAGGAAGGGACGTGCCATTTTGAATAATACCATCATGTATGACCTGATGGTAACGCCATCCGAAGTAAAAAAAATTGACACTGCAAGTCTCTGTAAACTGTTAGAAATAGATACCGCAGATTTTAAAAAGCGTATGCTTGAGGCCCGCTTTAAAAACGGACCCTACCGGCCTTCTATTTTTGAGGACCTGCTGCCACCCGAGATGCATGCCCGCCTTGATGAAAACATATGGAAATACCCGGGTTTTGCTTTGATTGAAAGACCGGTGCGCGTTTATCCTTTCGGAGGTGCCGCACACATACTGGGATATGTAGGTGAAGCGGATTCAAATATTATTAAACGTTCCGGTGGATTTTACAGGCTGGGCGACTATGTAGGACGAAGTGGACTTGAAAGTTACTATGAAAGTATCCTGATGGGCCAGCGCGGTATAAGCCGGCTGATCAAGGACAATAAGAATCGCCTTGTCGGAAAATTTGAGAACGGCGAGTTCGATACGGCGGCAATAGCGGGAAGAAACCTGCGCACATACATTGACGTGGAGGTACAACTGCTGGCAGAGAAGATGATGAAGGGTAAGGTTGGCGCTGTAGTTGCCATCGATCCGAAGACAGGTGGAATTATAGCAATGGCATCCGGCCCCAGTTATGATCCTAATGCATTGACAGGTTCGGATAAACAAAAGAACTACGGACGCCTCGCCCTGGATGTTTCCGGTCCGCTGCTTAACCGTGCGATACAGGGAAACTATGAACCGGGATCTACTTTTAAGCCGCTTGGGGCCCTTGTTGCCCTGGACGAAGGAGTTATCACGGCCAGCTATGGTTATCCCTGCGGTGGCAGGTATTTCGCCTGTGGTACCGGCAAGCCGAAATGTTTGCACAATGAGCCGGGACATGCTGCAAACCTGAGGGCCGCCATTTCCCATTCCTGCAACTCCTATTTTACGCATGTTTACCGCATGACGGTCGACAACAACCGCTCAGGTACGAACAAACAGGGTTATGAGAGATGGAAAAACTATCTCAATAATTTTGGGTTGGGCCGAAGGGTAGGTGTTGATCTTGCGGGGGAAGACAGGGGATTGATTCCGGATACTACCAGGTATAACCGCGTATACCGTGGTTCATGGAACTCCTGTACAAACCTTACACTGGGTATAGGACAGGATATGATGCAGGCGACACCAATGCAGCTGGCAAATGCCATGTGCATCATTGCAAACAAAGGATATTATTATACGCCGCATATCGTTGAAAAAGTTGACAACGAAACGAAGAATGATACGATCATGAACAAGTTCCGGATCAAACATGAGGTATTAACAAAGATCCCTGACGAAGCTTATGAAGCCGTAAACAGTGGTATGCAGGAAGTGGGTGATCGATCTGCAAAGTTGCCGGGTATTGCGGTGTGCGGCAAAACAGGTACGGCGGAAAAGTTCCGGATTCTTGATGGCAAAAAGGTTAAGCTGAAAGATAATTCGATGTTTGTTTGTTTTGCGCCGAGGGAGAATCCAAAAATTGCTATCGCAGTGGTAGTGGAGAACTCGGGCTTTGGTGCTACCTGGGCGGCCCCTATTGCATCGATCATGATTGAAAAATATCTCAACGATACTTTAAGGGAAACAAGTAAGAAAAAAGTGGAAGAGTTGGCAGCAGCAAATATTATCCCTTCATATTTTACCAGGCTTCAATATATCGAAGATTCAACCCGTGCTTTCCGTTGGTTTGAAATCACCAAGGATAGCATTTACATCAAAAAATACCTGAGAAACGGGCATTCACAGCCGGCACCAAAACCAGCTTCGAAGCCAGATTCAATGAGAACCCGCGTTACTATGTTGATGGTAGAACCCAAATCATATCTTCCAAGAAAAATCAACTTTTACTATCTCACATGAGCCAGCGTAATCCTGCAATATCAAAAGGCGTTGACTGGGTAATGATCTGGTTATACCTGGCCCTGGTAGCTATCGGGCTGATGAGCATCTTTTCTGTGACCTACCGCGAAGGGGATAATGTCATTCAGAGTTTTCTTGGTGCAAAAACAGACTATAGTAAACAGTTTTACTTCTTTATTATATCATTGGTTATCGGGTTATTCATCCTTCTCACGGATAGTAAGTTTTTTACTGCTACAGCTAATATCTGGTATTCGTTTGGTATCTTATTATTGCTTCTGGTATTTCCATTTCATACAGAAGTAAAAGGTACCAACTCTATCATCCGTTTCGGGGGCTTCCAGATACAACCTGCTGAAATATGTAAGGTTTTCGTTTGCCTTGCCCTTGCGAAATATTTGTCGAGGGTAGAAACCGATTTTACAAAAACAAGATCCCAGTTGATTGCCGCAGCCATTGTTGTTGTGCCTGCCGTGATAACCATTGCTCAGAAAGAAACAGGTCTTGCACTTGTTTTTTTTGCATTTTTCCTGGTGATGTTCCGTGAAGGGTTGCCCGCCGGTTATCTTATTGTTGGCTTTTCGCTGGCTGTACTGGTAGTTGCTACCTTGCTTGTTGAGAAAAATGTTCTTGCCCTGATCCTTACCGGGATCGCACTTGCTACCATTTATCTTATGCGAAGACAGGTTAAACGTAACCGGGGCCTCCTTGTAGGTATCGCTTTGATCTGGCTGATCTGCGTAAGTATTCAAAGATTTGCGGTACCTTTTATATTCACTTCCGTGTTGCAAAATCACCAGGTCGAAAGAATATTCTCATTGATCGGTCGTGAAAATCCCTACGCGGCATTAAACCAGGTGGAGGGTGAAGATGCGACGCCAGTCAAAAAGAAGGATACCGATTACAACGTGCGCCAGAGTAAGATCGCTATCGGCAGTGGCGGTTTTGCCGGGCGTGGTTTTCTCAAGGGAACACAAACACGTTTTGACTTTGTACCGGAACAGCGGACAGATTTTATTTTCTGTACCATCGGTGAGGGTTTTGGATTTATTGGTACCGTAACGGTATTATCTGTATATCTATTTTTCCTGCTACGGCTGATCTTTGTTGCCGAACGACAGCGAAGCGTGTTCAGCCGGTGTTACGCTTATGGAGTTGCCTCCGTATTCTTTTTTCACATAGCCATCAATGTTTGCATGACTATCGGACTTGCACCGGTTATTGGTATTCCTTTACCATATATCAGTTATGGCGGTACGTCTCTCGTCACCTTCTCTGTTTTGTTATTCATACTGATCAGGTTAGATGCTGATCGACAGATGGTGCTCAGGTAATGGAATCCCGAAGTAGTATTTAACTATTTCATCTGCGTTCTTTTGCATCTTTTTGCCGTTTTTGATCTGATACAAGTTTGATATCGGGCAATTTTGAATACTTTTGATGTGGGAACCACACCATCAGATCTATTTCTCGTTGATAATTATGAAAATCATTCCACTAAGTGAAGGAAGCTTTACGATAGACAGTTCAAAGTTATTTGTGCCTTTTGACAATGCAGCTGATCAGCTGCAGGAGAGGCCGGTAGGCAGTTTGCTTGTTGAGATCCAGCCCTTTCTCGTGATCACCGATAATGATGTTCTTTTAATAGACACAGGCCTTGGCTTTACTGATGACTCTGGCGAATTACAGTTGTACAGGAATCTTGAACAACACGGTATTCACCCCGAAGATGTTACAAAAGTGCTGATGAGCCATTTGCATAAGGATCATGCTGGTGGTGTTAGTCGTTTAGATAAGGCAACCGGCAAGAAGGTACTTTCTTTTCCAAAAGCCAAATATTTCGTCTCCCGGAAAGAAATTGAATTTGCTTTCCAAAAGGGCCTGCCGTCATATCTTCCCGAAGAACTGGAGAGCCTGAAAGAATCCACACAAGTGATCTTACTGGGCGACCACGGCGTTATTGAAGGATATATAAAATACGAGATGACTGCCGCACATAGTCCTTTTCACCAGGTATTCTGGATAGTTGACGGTGACCAGCGTTTGTTTTTCGGAGGTGATGATGCCCCGCAGTTGCAACAGATGAAAAACAAGTTTGTAGCCAAATATGATTATGATGGCCGAAAATGTATGGAACTCCGGCAGAAATGGTGGGAGCAGGGTGCCCAGGAACACTGGACCTTTTTATTCTATCATGACATCGGGTCACCTGTAGTCGAGTTGTGACATAGAAGTCATCATACTTTATTCAAGCTTCGGGAGCGTTTGACTACCTGAGGTTTTTCTTTCTTTCAAGTCTTTGCTGACGTCTTTCAATAATTTCTTTCTGAAGATAAGTGCCGAATTCTTTTTCAGCTTTAAAGAAAGCATTCACTTTTTCTTCGCTTAATACTTTACCAAATTCGGTACTGTATTTCTTGCGGATGCCGAGTATCTTTTCATCAGTAACAATCTCCTGTTGTTTTTTTTCCCGGGCATCAAGCCTGGTTTTACGGATCTCATCCATGTATTTATTGTACACCGGCCAGAACCTTTGTGCCTCTTCAGGAGAAAGGGCAAGCTTGTTGGTGAGGTAAGCAATCTTAAGCGCTTCTATTTTTCCGCCGTTGTTTCTCACGGTCATTTCTTCGTCCTGTGCAAACAAAACGGTCAGGTTGGTGATAATGAAGAACAGTATGGTTAATATTCGTTTCATGTTTTTAATTGATCAATATTTTGGTGTCGGACTGGAGCTGCAGGTATTGTTGAAGCTCTTCATCTGATACATTGGCAAGCATTTCCAGTATGGCATCAGCTTTTATTTCCGGGTCCGCAGTCATAAGAGAATCACTGATCGGGGCCGGCTGGGTGGCCAGGTAATTGAGAATTTCTTCGTCACTTGTTTGCGCAACTTTTTCTTCGAGACCTTGTGTAGAAACAATTTCAGGTTGAACAGTACTCCCGTTGAAAATCAAAAAGCCTGCTGTGATCATTAACCCGGTAATTACGGCAGCGGCTGCATATTGCAGAAACCGCCTTCTGAAACCACCGCTTACCACTTTCAGGCGATTCTCAGGTACCCTTGAAACTTTATTAAGGATAAGGCGGGGAAGTTCTTCAAAATAACCTGCAGGCACCGAAAAGACATTGGTGGCTTTCAGGCCGGTCATTAACGGAGACAGGTTCTCAAGCTCTTCGTTTACCTGGTCAACAGCATCTACACCTGAAATGATGTTGCCGGAAAGCTCATTAAAATAATTATCGGGAACTGAATAAGGCATCTTCTTTCCGATGCCACTTAATATTGATGACAGATCCTTTAACTCATCGGCAGCGGACTGCCCTGGTTCGAATGACTGCACACTTGCGGCTGAAGTTTTAGCCTTCTGTAGTATGATATCGGGAAGGGACTCAAAATAACTCCCGGGGACCCGGTATGGGGTTGGCAAACCAGCTTTTACGCCAGTAACCGGCAAACCGGAAACGATGCTCAACATCCTGTCTGGAAACCCGTCAAAGTATCCTGCAGGAGCCTTGTAGGGATTTACCATGGGGAATTTTGCGAGACTGGATCCAAGCTCATTCAGCTCAGCAGTTATGGGGGTTATCTTTTCCACGACAATAAGACCAATTTTGTTAAGTAAAGTTTAATGGTTCAGGATGTAATCCTCGATTTTTTTCACAGCGTGATGATAAGAGGCTTTCAGCGCACCTTCCGAGGTGTCGAGAACCTTGCTCATTTCACTATATGGCATTTCGTCGTAATATCTCAGGGAGAATACTGCGCGCTGTTTTTCCGGCAATTGCTGGATTGCCAATTGCAGTTTCCACTCAATCTTTGATGGATCGAAATCCTTGTCAGCCTTAATCGAACCGGTCAGGGAATTTTCATCGTCACTCAGGGATACCGATGACTTTCTTTTCTTCTGTTCCAGGAAGCTGAGGCATTCATTCGTGGCGATCCGGTATAACCAGGTATACAGTTGGGAGTCTTCCCTGAAGTTGTCCAGCGCATTCCAGACACGGATAAATGTGTTCTGTAAAACATCGTTGGCATCTTCATGCTCTACCACGATCCGTCTTACATGCCAATACAATTTCTCCTGGTACTTCCGGATCAGGCTGGTATAGGCAGCTTCCTTAGTGGCAGGGTTCCGGAACTCTGTGAGTAACTCACTATCTTGATGGGTAACCGCCATATCTTATGTTTCTAATCATTATTGATGTCATAATCCGCGCATAGTTTATAGTTAGAACCCAATTCCCTCTACCGGTTTAACCCACGGCATCCAATTATTCATAAAAAAACGAAGATTAGTTGTTAATCTTCGTTTCTGAGCAAATATGATATGTTAAGCCTGTTTAATCAGGCATCTTTCCTCGCCAGTACTTTTTCAGCAGCTTCCACTATGTTCGGAGCATCGAGGCCATATTTTGTAAGCAGCTGTGCGGGGGTTCCGCTTTCACCAAACGTGTCTTTTGTTCCAACCATCTCAATGGGTATTGGAAAGTGAGCAGAAGCAACGTGCGCAACACTATCTCCGAGTCCACCAAGTATATTATGTTCTTCCGCTGTTACCGCACACTTAGTTTTACGGATCGATTTCAATATGGCTTCTTCGTCCAGGGGTTTGATAGTATGAATATTGATCACTTCCACGCTTATGCCTTTTTCTTCTAATATTCTTCCAGCCTCGATTGCTTTCCACACAAGGTGACCACAAGCGAAGATCGTTACATCTGTGCCTTCAGAAAATTGCTGCGCCTTGCCTATTACGAATGGCTCGTCTGCTTTGGTAAAAATTGGCCAGACCGGTCTGCCGAATCTCAGGTAAACAGGTCCAACATAATCTGCTATGGCGATGGTAGCTGCCTTGGTCTGGTTGTAATCGCAGGGAACAATTACTGTCATCCCGGGTAACATCCGCATCATGCCAATGTCTTCGAGGATCTGGTGGGTTGCCCCGTCTTCTCCGAGGGTAAGACCTGCATGCGAAGCACAGATCTTTACGTTTTTGCCTGAATAGGCAACCGACTGTCGGATCTGATCATAGACCCGGCCGGTAGAGAAATTTGCAAAAGTGGTGGTGTATGGAATTTTGCCACCGATGGTTAAACCGGCTGCCATACCTATCATATTGGCTTCGCCGATACCACACTGTATATATCGTTCAGGATATTCCTTGATGAACTGATTTAACTTAAGTGAACCTGCAAGGTCTGCAGTAAGTGCTACAACATTTGGATTTTTTCTTGCCACCTCAATTATTCCATCCCCAAAACCGCTTCTTGTATCCTTTTTACCTGTTTCCTGAATCTCTTTAAGCATGAATGATTTTTTGAATTGAGGCTGCAATTTAGGGAATTATGAACGATGAGTTGTGTGTTATCAATTAATTCAGGTCGACCGGTTTACTCTGGTAAAACTTTTCGTCTACTTTTAAACGTTGTTCCCATTTCCACGCGGTGGCCATCATTTCATCCAGGCCGTAAACAGGTTCCCAATGTAACTCTGTCCGTGCATAATCATTGTTCGCATAAATCGCAACAACGTCACCGGGGCGTCTCGGGCCGATCTCATAGTTCAGTTTCACACCTGACACCTGCTCAAAGGTCTTTATTGCTTCAAGCACAGTGATGCCGTTCCCTGAACCAAGATTGAAGACTTCGCATCGCTTTGTGCTGCGTCTTTCAAGCAGGAACTGAACTGCCAGCGTGTGTGCATGGGCGATATCACAGACATGAATGTAGTCACGGATGCAGGACCCGTCGCGGGTTGGATAATCATCACCATACACCATAAGCGTAGGCAATTTTCCAATGGCTGTCTGTGTGATTGCAGGAACCAGGTTAGCTGGTCTGCCAACGGGCAGTTCCCCGATCAGCGTAGATGGATGTGCTCCTACCGGGTTGAAATAACGCAGCAGTATGCATTTGGAATCATTCGCCTTGGAAAACTCATTGATGATCTGTTCACCCATCTGCTTGGTATAACCATAGGGTGATTCAGCAGGTTTTGGTGGGGTTGACTCGGTAACGGGAATTACATCCGGATTACCATAAACGGTACATGAAGAGGAAAAAACAAAGTTTGGTATGTTGAATTCCTGGACACATTTCAGGAGGTTGATCAGTGAAACCAGGTTGTTTTCAAAATACATCAGGGGCTGTTCAACTGATTCACCAACTGCTTTATAAGCTGCGAAATGTATAATTCCGGCAATGTCATCATTCTCCTGGAAAATGGCGAAAGTGTCATCAAAATTGCAAAGATCAACCTTGTATCTTCTTATTTTTTTGCCGGTTATCTTCTCAATACCTTCGTAGATCCTTGGGGATGACCTGGAATTGTTATCCACCGAGATAACATCGTAACCATTTTCAATCAGGTCTACTATAGTGTGCGAACCGATATATCCGCATCCACCGGTGACAAGAATTTTTTTCATAATCTGTTTTTAAGGCGACTCTGCGAGGATTACTTATCCTGAACGCTAAAAGTCTAAGCTCACATTAAATAATGTTCATCAGGTACTGACCATAACCACTTTTCAACAGGGGCTGGGCAACCTGGACCAGCTGTTCCCGGGTGATAAAGCCTTTCTTGTAAGCGATCTCTTCTATGCAGGCAATTTTGATACCTTGTCGCTGTTCGATTACCTGTACAAACTGGGAGGCCTGCATCAACGAATCGAAGGTGCCGGTGTCCAGCCAGGCTGTACCGCGGTCAAGGATGGAAACCCGGAGTTTTCCATTACGAAGGTATTCTTTATTAATGTCAGTGATCTCATACTCTCCCCTGGGACCCACGGGTAGGTCCTTTGCTATGGCTACCACATTGTTATCATAGAAATACAGCCCCGGAACCGCAAAATTGCTTTTTGGTTTCGCCGGCTTCTCCTCGATGGAGATCACATTGTTCGCTTTGTCGAACTCCACTACACCATATCTTTCCGGGTCGCTTACCTGATAGGCATAAACAATTCCGCCATCTGGGTTGGTATTCTTTCCAAGCTGATCGCCCAGGCCAACACCGTAAAAGATGTTGTCACCAAGTACCAGGGCAACTTTGTCGTTACCAATAAATTCCGCTCCTATTACAAAAGCCTGGGCCAGGCCATTTGGCAGAGGTTGTTCTGCATAAGAGATCGAAATGCCTATACGGGAACCATCTCCGAGCAAGCGGCTGAACTGTGGCAGATCATGTGGAGTGGAAATAATCAGAATTTCTTTGATTCCGGCCAGCATAAGTGTCGAAAGCGGGTAATAGATCATCGGCTTATCGTAAACCGGCATGATCTGTTTACTGATACCGTAAGTGATAGGATGTAAGCGGGTACCGGATCCACCGGCAAGAATAATGCCTTTCATTTTTTTTCTTTCCGACAAATAAACAAAATATATCGGGAACTAGTAATTGTTAATTGTTAAGGGGGAAGCAGATTCTACATTGATTTAATGAAGCACCAGCCTTACTATCCAATACACAATTGCCGCAAGCAGTGCACTTACGGGGATGGTAAGTATCCAGGCCCAAAGCAGGTTTATGGTAACTCCCCAACGTACGGCCGATAACCTTTTGGTGGCACCGACGCCCATGATGGCTCCTGTTATTGTATGGGTGGTACTAACAGGTATTGCAAGGTGTTCCGTAAGGAAAAGTGTGAAGGCTCCGGCAGTTTCCGCTGCAACGCCTTCAAGTGGAGTCACCTTGGTAATGCGGGTACCCATGGTTTTTACAATCTTCCATCCGCCACTCATTGTACCAAGCGCTATTGCTGTAAAACACGCTAGTGGGACCCAGTCGGGCACGTTTTTCACATCATCCAGGTTGCCGTTTGCAACCATTGCCGCACCAATCAGGCCCAGTACTTTCTGAGCATCGTTACTGCCGTGACCAAGGCTGAACAAGGCCGAAGAAACCAGCTGCAGCCGGCGGAACCAGCTGTCGGCCTTATACGGGTTTGCGTTTCGGCAGATATTGACTATAATCAGGGTAATAACCAGCGATACGAACATCCCGATCAGGGGTGCCCCGAATATGAATAAAAAGATGGGTATTACCACCGCGTAGTTGATAACATCAAGTCCACCTTCCCTGAAATGACCAACGGAAGCAAGTGCGGCGCCCATAAATCCACCAAGCAGTGTATGGGATGATGAGGAAGGGATACCGAACCACCAGGTAAGCAGGTTCCAGGTGATGGCTGCGATCAGCGCAGAGAAAATGACCTCAAGGGAGATGAAGCTTCCATTTATTGACTTTGCAAAAGAGTTCCCAATCTTAAACTCGCCTATCCAGTATTTGGCAATAAAAAAAGCGGCAAAGTTGAAAACCGCCGCCCATAATACTGCCTGGAAAGGGGTAAGGACCTTTGTCGACACCACCGTCGCTATTGAGTTGGCAGCATCGTGGAAGCCATTGATGTAGTCAAAGACCAGCGCCAATATAATAATGATAACCAGGAAAGTCATAAGATGATATTATTCTGTTGGAAGGTGATTGTTGCCTGATAGCAACGGTTAAGCGTACTTAATGATGATGGATTCTATCACGTTTCCCGCGTCTTCACATTTATCTGTTACAATCTCCATAACCTGGTAAATCTCTCTTTTTTTGATCACTTCTTTTGCGTCGGGTTCAGTTTCAAAGAGTCGTTCAATACTCATGTCAAATATATCATCTGCCTGGTTCTCAATGCTGTTCACCTTTACGAGTGCGTCAGTTATCTGCCGCATATTCTTCATGTTCCGCAATTCGTGTACGGCATTTTTAATCTGCTCGCAACCCTGTTCGATGAGGTCCGCCATCTTCTGGATACCCTGGTCATTTGGATTGACCTTATAAAAGTTGATCTTTTTGGCGGATGCAAATATGTAATCACAGATATCATCAAGTGCTG
The DNA here is from genome assembly GCF_054461535.1 of Flavitalea antarctica. NCBI lineage: Bacteria > Pseudomonadati > Bacteroidota > Chitinophagia > Chitinophagales > Chitinophagaceae > Flavitalea > Flavitalea antarctica. Next base: position 112,954 of record NZ_JBTLQG010000004.1, on the reverse strand, counting down.
AGGCGAGGTAGTGGATGTCTTCCCTGTCGAACGGCGTAATGAAGTTGCGGCCCAGTTCGGTGAAGATTTTATGGGTGAGATCGTCATTTACGTGCTCAAGGTCTTCAATCTGGGAGATCAGGGCCGCTCTTTTATCGTAATCCGGTTCTGTTACCACCTGCTTCATAACCTGGCCCATCTTCGCCACCGTTTCCGCTACCTGCTCGAAGAGTGAGTAGAAGATCCTGTCTTTCGGCATAAAAATCTTCATGATCGAATTAAAGCCCATATCTAAAAATTTGGGCAAAAATAGACTTTAAAGACTATAGTAAAAATATGACTTGATTGGTAATGATTTCATAACATGGCCCCGGTCCGGAGCACGGGGATTTTTTTGTATATAATAATGGCATAAATCAAGGGGTAACAGGGGCAGGTAATAATTCCTTAACATCGGCGTAACATTCCGATAACATGCGGATAATACTTTTGCGGCACATTAAAATCAACTGTTGTGAGCTGCAAAAGCGTCTTTTTTCTTCCTCTTATGTTCTTCTCTGTGTTAATCTCAGCTCAGACCATCCGCCTTGATGGTAAAGTGATTAACTCCAAAAATGAAGCCATTGCAAACGCCACCATTGAAATTCCTTTAATTAATAAGTCAATTGCGGCAGATATAGAAGGCCGGTTTTCGTTCAACCTGGAAGCTGGTAAAAAATATCTTATCAATGTTTCAAGCGCGGGATACAATTCGAAAATCATAGAAGACGTCCAGGTAAAGGCAGGGGCAGACAACAGCATAAACATCGTTCTTGAAAATAAGACACTTGACGAGGTCGTGGTCAGATCATCGGCCAGGAAAGAGAGTACAAGTGCCTTAATAAACTTTCAGCGTAATAATACCGCGCTTTCAAGTGGACTTGCTGCAGACTTTATTAAAAGAACACCTGATAAAAACACCGGTGAGATCCTGAAGCGGGTCAGTGGTACAAGTATACAGGATAATAAATTTGTTGTAGTGCGCGGTCTTGGGGACCGGTACAATACTGCTTTTTTAAACGGAGCTCAGCTACCAAGTTCAGAGCCGGACAAAAAAGCATTTTCGTTTGATGTGATTCCTTCTTCTGTTGTAGATAATATTGTAGTTAACAAAACGGCAACTCCGGATATGACCGGGGAATTTGCGGGTGGGCTGATCCAGGTAACAACTAAAGATGTTCCGACAAAAGATTTTCTGAATATCGGCGTATCACTCGGTTATAACACAAACTCTACATTCAACGATTTCATCAGCAATGGCAGAAGTTCTACTGACTGGGCAGGCTTCGATGATGGGCAAAGAGATTTGCCTGCTGGGTTTCCGGCTACGCGCCAGGAGTATAATTCTCTCTCTTCCAAATCAGACGGTCTTTCTCAGAAACTGGAGTTAACTAAACTGTTCCCGAATGGTGTGTATGCTACTACAACTTCCACTGCAGGACCCATACAGACTTATAACATTGGATGGGGTATCGGCAGGAAATTAAAAAACGGCGGCTCATTCGGATCCGTAGTATCAATGATCTACCGCAAAAGTAAGTTGACATTTAATGTTGACCGTTCTTTGTACCAGGTAGATGGGGAACCCATTCAAAGTTTCAATGACGAGCAGAATAAATACAATGTGAGCGTTGGCGCCATGGCTAACTTCACTTATGTAAAAGGCAAACATAAAATCTCGTTCAAGAATTTGTTCAACCAGTATTACGAAGACAACTTCTATGTAAGAACCGGGCCAAATTATGACAGGGGTGGAGATGTGAGGCTTAGTTCGTCAGTATTAAATCAAAGAAGTTTTTATACAGGAATATTTGAAGGCAATCATCAGTTGAACCTTAATAACATCAAGGTATATTGGAATGCCGGTTATTCACTTAACAACAAATCACAACCGGATCTGAGAACCTCGGCTTACTTCAAAGGCGGAGTTGGTTCAGCAAATGCTTATGAGTGGGACCAGGATGATACGCGCCGCTTTTATTCAAACCTTCAGGACCACGGAGTCAGCGGTAACCTCGCTATCACGGTGCCGTTTAATATGTTTGGTCAGAAGCAAAATCTTAAGGTCGGCGGCTCTACCCTTGTTCGCTTCCGTGATTTTGATTCCCGGATATTCAGGTATGTAGAGGCATCAGGTTCATTCAATAACAGCTACAGGACCCTGCCTTACGATCAGATCTTCGCTCCCGCAAACATTGCACCGAATGGTTTTGTGATGGATGAGTTTACTAATAATGAAGACAAGTACTTTGCAATCTCAGCACTGAGTGCGGGTTATGCGATGTTTGATAATAAATTGTCAGATAAGCTGAGATTAATCTGGGGAGCACGGGTTGAGTTTTTTGAACAATTCCTTGAGACAAAGGACCGCTCTGCGCAATTAATTGTTATTAACACGGAAGACTGGAAAGTACTGCCATCGGTAAATCTTACTTACCAGCTGAATGATAAAAATATCCTTCGTTTTTCCGGCTCACAAACCGTATCAAGACCTGAGTTCAGGGAAATTGCCCCCTTCCAGTTTTTTGACTATGAGTCAACATTCGGAGTTCGTGGAAATCCTGATCTGAAGACAACTGATATTTATAACATCGATCTGCGTTATGAACTCTATCCTGCCGCAGGAGAAGCTATTACCTTCGGTGGGTTTTATAAAAGATTTTTAAATCCTATCGAGTTTCGTCTGGATCCGGGCAGTGTGTTGACGAGGAGAAACTACTTCTATCAAAATGCGAAAGATGCAAACACTTATGGCCTGGAGTTAGAAGTGAGAAAAAATCTCCGTTTCCTGGGTGGTAATACAGACATCCTTAGCAACTTTTCCATCTTCGCAAATCTTACTTATATATTCTCCCAGGTAACGTTCAATGATGAGTTACTTGGTAAAGTGGTATCAGCAGACAGGCCGGTACAAGGTCAGTCACCTTATCTTATCAACGGTGGTTTGCAATACACCTCGAAGGAGTCCGGCTGGAATGCAACTTTATTATATAACCGGATTGGCAACCGACTTGCCCTGGTTGGATACCAGTCATTAGGTTTCCCTGATATCTACGAAAATCCGCGCGACGTATTTGATATCCAGGTATCAAAGAAAGTGTTCAACAAAAGAGGTGAAGTAAAACTCACCCTGAGCGATATGTTCAACCAGCCATTCATGTACTATGAAAATGTTGACGGGCCCAGGTCCTATAAGGGTGGTACTGACCGTGTATTCAGTTCATTCAAATATGGATCTACCGTTACGGTTGGGTTTACTTACGACTTCGATCTGTAACATCTGATTGTTGTCAGGATGATTATACCTCTCTTATAATTATAACAAGTATACGGCGGACATTCAGTCCGTATTGATCCCTAAAACAAATAACAATAAAACGTTCTGATATGAAATGGATGAAGCACGCTTTAGCAATAACCCTATCGGCTTTAACACTGTCGGCCTGCATCAAGGTTGATATTAATGATGGCGCCGGAACTGGGACTGGGGGAGGTAACACTGATGATCCAAATGTTTCTAAGGTATTGACAGGAACTATAGATAAAAGCACCACCCTGCTGAAAGGGACATACACATTGCGGGGTTATGTTTATGTCAATAACGGTGCTACACTCACTATCGAAGCAGGTAGTATTATAAAAAGTGACGTCACCGAAAAAGGTGCACTGATCATTGAAAGAGGGTCGAAACTTATAGCAGATGGCAAAGCTGACCAGCCGATCGTTTTCACATCAGGTAAATCACCAGCTGAAAGAGCTCCCGGCGACTGGGGTGGAATCATTCTTCTCGGTAAAGCAACAACTAACAGGCCTACGTCGCCGGCACCTATCATTGAAGGCGGTGTTAACCGGCCATATGGTGGCACTGAACCAGGCGACAACTCGGGTATACTTCGTTATGTTCGCATAGAGTTTTCGGGTATTGCTGCGGAACCAAATTCCGAGATCAATGGATTAACCTGTGGTGGTGTTGGCTCAGGAACTATTTTGGAAAACATACAGGTTTCCTATGGTGCAGATGATGGTTACGAATTTTTCGGGGGAACAGTAAATGCTAAAAACCTTGTTTCGTATGCGACCTATGATGATGACTTTGATTTTGATTTCGGTTATACCGGTAAAATCCAGTTTGGCGTTTCATTAAGGGATAAACCATCAGATACCGACCAGGCAAACGGTATAGAGTGTGATAACGATGGCACAGGCACCGGGGCAACGCCATTCACCAAGCCATATCTGTCTAACTTTACTTTTATTGGCCCTTATGATACCACTGGCTCCAGCGCATTACATGGTGTATCAAACAGGTGGAGAAGATCAACACGCTTTATACTCCGTAACTCATTACTGATTGGTCATCGTAGAGGAGGTTTTTCTCTTGAATCAGCCGGCACCGCAACTGAGTACAAAAACGGTGAATCTCAATTTAAAAATAACATTGTTGCCGTCTACGGCAAGCCTTATGTAGCCGGCGATGCGGGGGCTTTAGGTGTACTCTCTGACGCTGATATCAAAACAAAAGCAGAAAGTGAAGGCAATCTGACACTGGCTTCCCGCGATGCAGTTCAGTTAACGGATCCTTTCAACTTCACCAATCCGAACTTCCTGCCTAAACCTGGATCCCCGGCCTTGACTGGATTTGATTTCAGCGGAATGGATTCATATTTCACATCTACCACTTATCGCGGTGCTTTTGGCACAGCAAACTGGCTCCAGGGTTGGGCAAGCTTCACACCAAAATCAAATAACTACTGATCCGTCATACAGCCTGAAGCTGAATATTTCCCTGTTCCTTATATATTTTTTTATCCATTGAGGAAGATAATATTGAACTTTTAATAATGTGCAGGTCCGGCAGGGACCTGCATATTTTTTGTGCGTTGGTCGGGATTTTGCAGAGCAATTCAAGGATAGACCAGGTTCCCGACACGGATCAGCCGGAACGGAAAAAATGTCGAGGTCCGGATTTTAGGGATAAAACCGGCAAACCGCGCAGTGTATAATTGATTATTACCAGGGGAAATCCCGGGAATGGAAAATCCTGATGGTCTTTTTTTATTTTCTGTTGTGAAGGAGCATATTTTACTGTATTTTGCCGCCCTTCCGCAAGAATCAAAATCGGGAAGGTAAGGCGGAGTCAATAAAAATTCTAATACAAAATAGTTATGGTTTCAGGGAAAGCAAGGTTGATTGCAAATGAAATTATTGAGCTCTATCAAAACCACGCTGATGCAGCGCAGGAAGGTGGCCAGGTTTCTCATTTTGAACACCTCATGCAACTTGCACAGACGGCGGAGATAATGGGATATGAAGAAGACGTGATTCTTGCCGCCCTGTTGCAGGATATTGGCCAGGTTGCCGTAGCCGCAAACGGTGCAGGGCAGTCCGAAGAAGACTATGCAGAGGCCGGAGCAGATTACCTGCGTGAGAAAGGGTTTGCAAAAAAACTTGTGCGGCTCGTTGAGTCAACACTGGAATCGAAGAGATACCTCGCTTTCAAAGATGAATCCTACTATAACGAGATGTCTCCGGAAGCAAAGGCGCTTCTTGAAAAACAAGGTGGTAAGATGTATGCTGAGGAGGCCGAAGCATTTGAAAAATACCCTTTGTTCGACACACTTATTGCCATTAGGAAACTTGATCAGGCCGTCAAAAATCATCAGTTGCTTCCGCCTGATGTTGAACATTTCCGGAACAGCATCATACGCCACCTGGTAAAGGGTAGCTTCTGACACCTTCCGCAAACAGTGGTGTTTCCGGCAAACAATGGCTGGTAGCGTTATACGCGGCTGTTGTCAGCTTTCTTGCTTACGCTACTATTTTCGGTTTTCGTAAAACTTATTCGGTTGCTACGTTCGATGGTATGTCCGTTGGCGGAATCGGCTATAAAGAGCTGCTGGTAATCGTCCAGGCCCTTGGCTATCTGTCGAGTAAGTTTTACGGCATTGCTTTTATTGGCGGTCTCAGCCGCTCCGGCAGATGGAAGACCATTTTTTTGCTGGTCGGCATTTCCTGGATTGCATGGTTGCTTTTCGCGATAACACCGGCGCCTTACAATATCATATTTCTTTTCATGAATGGCTTTCCACTCGGCCTGTTGTGGGGAGTGATTTTTTCATATATCGAAGGTAGGCGGGCTACTGATTTTATAGGGGCTGCCCTGGCCGTGAGTTTTATATTTTCATCGGGTTTTGTAAAATCTGTCGGGAACTACCTCATGGTCATCCAGGGAGTGGCTGAAAAATGGATGCCATTTGTAGCAGGTGCTGTATTTGTCCCCTTTCTCATTCTCTTCGTTTACCTGATGGAAAGAATCCCACCTCCGATGCCCGAAGATGTGGCCGTCCGGACTATACGGGTACCGATGACCAAAGTACAAAGGGTGGCATTTCTCCGGACTTTCCTCCCGGGCATTGTGATGCTTGTTTTGCTGTATGCTTTTCTGACCATATTCCGCGAGATACGGGACAACTTTATAGCCAATATGTGGCAGGAAATGGGTTACAGAAATCAGCCGGAACTTTTTATGCAGACAGAACTGCCTATTACCCTTTCCATTCTTATACTGATAGGCAGCATGATTGTAATCAGGAACAATTACAAGGCATTTATTGTGTCCCTGGTTTTTGTCATGGCAGGTTTTGCAGTCGCCGGAGTTTCAACATATCTGTTCGTCTACCACCATCTTAACCCCGTAACCTGGGTGACCATGGTGGGCATGGGTTTGTATATGGGATATATCCCCTACAATTGTGTTTTATTTGAACGACTTATTGCTACATTTCGCATACCCGCCAACGTTGGGTTCCTGATCTATCTTGCTGACTCAGTCGGATACATCGGTAGTGTCGGTGTGATTATAACTAAAGGGATATTTAAACTGAATCTGCGCTGGACTGTATTCTACAGTAACAGCGTGATGTTATTGTCAGTGATAGGCATCATTGGAACCGGTTTTGCGATGTATTATTTTATACGAAAATACCGGCGTCAAACTGTGTTACATTCACATGATAATTTCAATATGGATACCAGCGTTGCTCCTAAATAAGTATAAAAAAACCAGCCCTGAGGCTGGTTGTGGTAATCAGTGGTAAGCGCTACTAGCGTATAAAAAGTTTCCGCGTGATCAGTTCTTTTTTTGAGTTATTTACTGCGCGTATGATATAAACGCCATGTTGTAATTTTTGTTTTATCGCGATCGTTCCATTAGTATTTGGTTGTACCTGGTTTCTTTGCAGCAATTGACCATTTGCTGCAAACAGATCAACACTCCATGACCCTCCACCCAATCCCGGCAGATAAGCGTTAATTGATGAGCCTGATGGATCGGCTATAAAATAAACAGCGTCTTCGCGGGACCGCCAGTTGACTTTTTTAATTGCTGAGAGTTCCAGGCGATTGTCTTTATTGACCTGCTTGATCCTGAAATACAGTAATTGGGCAGGCGACCTCAACTTATACTTGTATTGGTAAGTGCTTTGTTTCTCTCCGGCATTGCCCTTCGACTGAACTATAGTGGTGGTACTAAATTGCTCGCCATCTTCACTTACCATCACTTCATAATATTGTGCCTGCGATTCATTTGACGGTTCCCATTTAATCAATGCAGAAAGCGGACCTGCATTTTGCACATTGAGGTTAATGGTGTTTGGTATAAGGGCCGTAGCCGGACAATACACGTATGAGATATTGAATGTGACAACGTCAGTTGTTGATCCAAAGTATCCCGTTGAAGAGGTAAGGTTTACATCACCATCGGTGGCATAATTAAATGCAATATCCCCGGGTCCCATAAATGCCGCAGTGTTGAACACGACGCGGTTAACCAGCGTGTCTCCGGAGATCACCGCAAGCGGGCCGGACGAAACAACATCGGGCCCTGAACCCACAATTCCATCATGTGAAGGCACCATTGAAAAGCTGTAATTTGGACTCTCAAACTCCCCGCTGTGCGAAAACGAAGCGGCAGCGCTTGTTATATCATCATAACGATAGAATCTGTGGCGAAGTGTTTTCGGTGAGTAATCGAGGTTTTCCAGCGTAAAATTGTATTGTATGGACACTACTGACTGAACCCTTACCGAGGTCAGGGTGCCAAGTGCGGGATTAAATTTAGGGAAAGTAAACTGATAGGGAGCTCGTCCGACGCCCACAACGGTTGAGTCATAAGTGATCACTGTAGGGGTAATAGCGCCGCTGCACTGTGCTTTGATTGAGGCCGCAGGCACAACGGATAAAAGTATGCCAATAAGCAGGCATCTGCTTGTTTTCATTAGTTAGGGATTTGTACCCTAAATAACTCCGGTAAAGGGTGATTTAGTATATCGGTAAGTGTTAGTCCCTATGGCGGGAACCTGCTGCTGGGGGATCCGATGTTATGGTAGAATATATCCGGACGATTCATTTTTTTTGCCCTCGAGAGTGAAACCAATCGTGGTCCCGATATCTATCCTGCTTCTTACATGGATATGGTGACCATGAGCCTCAATAATATGTTTGCAGATTGCGAGTCCCAGCCCGGTGCCGCCCTTATCGCGGCTACGTGCTGCATCGGTCCGGTAGAAGCGCTCGAATATCCGGGGAAGATGCTCTCCTTCGATCCCCGCACCGTCGTCACTGATCTCGATCAAAACATGTTGATCATCGGTCTTGTCAATACTCGCGATGATATTCCCGTTCTGTTTTCCATATTTGGTTGCATTTTCTATCAGGTTGATCAGCACCTGCTTGATTTTTTCCTTATCCGCATGCACCACAACCGGGGTTTCACAACCTTTTTTTATCTGGGCACGGATATTTTTTTGAGAAGTTTTGATGGACAGTGATTCAAATGTTTCGCGGATAAGATCCTGGATCACGAAGTTTTTCAGGTATAAATGCTGTTCGCCTGTCTCGAGTTGGGAAATTTCATCGAGGTCATTGACCAGGTTCACCAGGCGGTCGGCATTTCTTGCTGTGTTTTCAAGAAATCGTTTCCGGATAGCCTCGTCCTCCATAGCCCCATCCAGCAAAGTATCTACATAACCCTGTATTGCAAAAACCGGTGTTTTGAACTCGTGCGCGAGGTTCTGGAGGAAATCGCGGCGATAAACCTCATTTTTTCTGAGCAATTCAATTTCCTGGGTTTGGGTTTTAGCCCAGTCTTCAACATCTTTCCTGACCTCATCGATACTCTTTTTTGGAAGCAGGTATCTTGAATAGGTCTCCTCTTTCAGGGTTGCTTTTTTCTGGTAGATCAACTTGTAAATGAGCTTGATCTTCCTATAGATGAATTTTTCCAGCGTAAAAAGCACCAGTCCGTAACTTCCTGCAAAGATGATAACAAATGATATGAGGCCGACTTTCCAGTTTTGCACCAACAGCAAAATCCCCAGCGCAATCGGCGCAGAAAGCAAAAGGGCGGTTAGTGCCGCCAGCTGCCGGGGTGATAGATTCCTGGTTGTCATGATCAGCTGCTTTTCCTAAACATCAAACTTGTAACCCACGCCTTTAACGGTGGTTATGCAATCTATGCCAAGTTTCTGACGTACTTTCCTGATGTGTACATCAATCGTCCGGTCACCAACAATCACATCGTTACCCCAGATCTGGTTGAGGATCTCATTCCTGAGAAATACACGGCCCGGCCTGGAAGCCAGGAGATACAGTAGTTCAAACTCTTTTTTTGCCAACACTACCGGCTTTTCGTCAATTGTTGCCTCGAATCTGACCGGATCGATCCCGATGTTCCCGATCCTGATCATTTTCTCTTCGGGTTCATTACCCATGCGTCTGAATATAGCATGAACCCTGCTGTTCAATACTTTGGGACTGATGGGTTTGCTGATAAAATCGTCCGCGCCCGTTTCCAGCCCACGGATCTGGGATCCTTCATCACTCAGGGCCGTTAGAAAGATGATCAGGGTGTCGCGGTAAGCGGGTTGTGCCCGGAGAATCTCACAGACCTGGATCCCCGTTTTCTTCGGCATCATGATGTCAAGGATTACAAGGTCGGGTTTGAAGGTTTTGATCTTCGTGAGCGCGTCATCTCCGTCTTTTGCGGTTTCAACTTCGTATCCTTCTTTCCGGAGATTGTATTGAATGATTTCAAGAATGTCCGGCTCATCGTCAGCAATCAGGATTTTTTTGCCTTTTAACTCCATTAACTCAAAATTTACGCAAACGTAATCGAAATGACTGCTTTGCCCCCTTATAACAACCTGACTTCACAATTTGTTAATACAGAGATCACACTCGCTTGACATCGGACATCAGAAAATAAGGGTTTTTGCATCATTAGGTACGGGATTTGAATAAGCAGTAACAAGTAGCGAGACCAAATTACCAAACTTCCATACAACTAATTGAACGTAAATTTGATCTATTATCAGAGTGTTGACTATATGTATAAAGTGTTTTTTACAGTAAGCTTGCTGGTGGTTATGGGAAAAACAGGGTTTGGACAAACGTCTTACCCGTTCAAGGTATCGTTCGACAGGATGCTATGGCACGAAAACGTTGATAAACAACAGAAAAGGCTCCTGAATCCAGACGGTTCCGTCAAATTTGCAATCTCCGAATCAAATAAAGGCCTGATCTCCGCTTCATTGATCAAGGGAGTCGACAAGATCCAACAGAAGATCGAGTTTGATTCTACCCTTACCGGTCAGTTAAAGACCAAATACCTGCGTTCGCTGGAACTTATGGTAAAAAGTTATGCTGATAAATACAATAAGACAGACTACACTTACGCTATCTCGCCCGCGTTGGTGGATGCGTTTGAAGAGTGTATGGAGCTCGACAAGAAAGGCAAAAGCATTGAACCAGTTGTGCAGGCAAACGAATACGGGGTCGCAAAGATCCTGACAGAAACCTTTATATATCCTCCTGAAAATCCCGGCCTCAGGCCTTCGCAGGTGACGGTTCTGCTCAAATATCTTTTTCGTTATCCCGACGAGATCCTGCCAGAGCTCAGAAAGATACCATATCTCCCATATGCGGATTCCCTGATCAAGATCGCAGCTGACCGTGACATCAGGAAACTTTACGATTACGCAGCTTCAAGAAACGCACTCGGTACAAGGATACGTAACCATCCTGATGAACTGGTGAGGACGGTGGCACAGATGGCGAACAGCAAAAGCGGCCAGCTTTATTTTCCCTTCCTTGACAACGTACTCAAGGGCCGCATAACCCTTGCCGATATTGATAAAGTAAAGGAAAACGACGTCCAGTACTATCGACTGATGGTTAATACCCGGATTGATTATGCAAGGCGACTTCTGCCACCAACCCGTGATACAGCCTTCGAAATGCGCTCCCTTACCGATATGATGGCGCGGAAAGCAAAGGACTATTTTATCCGGGAAATCAACGCGCTCCATGCGAACGAAAACGAGAACATCCGGTTTAAACGGCTCGAGGGACTCACGCCCCAGGAATTGTACTACCTGATTGTCCTGGGAGAAGATGAAATTTACACTTCGAGTTATCTGAATGTATACAAACGAATATTCCAGAGAATGGCTGTGCCCAGGGCCGATAGCCTGCTGATGAGCGTGAACGGCGATTATTTCCGCAAGTTTATCAAGATGGCGGCCGGTTATAATACACTTAACGATTTTATGTCCAGGATGGGCAAAGGCAACGATAGCACACTTATCAAAGCCTTTGTTATTGGCCTTGAGCGTACGAAAGACAAGGGTAACCTTGAAGATGCTGTGGATGTGGCAGACTCCTATAGCAGTATCATGGACAAAAATCCCGCAATAGCCCGGTATATCCTGGATGAGGTAAGGACGAGTTATGCAAATAACGTGAGACATAACAATAAAAAGGGCATGGTCATCTATAACCTGCTCCAGGTATTGTTTGAATCGGCTGACACGACCCGGAAGGTGGACCTGTCTTCAAAACTGGGCATTCCCCCGGTTTATACTGTTGACTATAAATCGCTGACAGATTCAGCGGGAAAAGTTGTTCAGCAGGTGTTTTTTTACGGGGATGATGACAAAGACGGTCAGAATTCCTATGTCAACTTTATGGCGATGTTCCAGGGAAAACCGGAATGGAAGATCACCGAGAACCCATCCCGCCAGTGGGTAGCGATCACGTCTACCCGAGGCAAACCCGTTGCCATTTTTGCGAATAAGCCATTATACGGCGAAAATGATCCCGATGCAGCGGCGCAGCAGGCTTTGATCGAATACCTTAATGAAAAAAATCTTCATCCTACGGTAGTGATCCATCGTGGGCACAGTTACCACCTGGCTTCGACCCTCAAAAACCTGCCTTCCTCTGCACATATCGTGGTGCTGGGATCCTGCGGCGGATACAACAACCTCAATGAGGTGCTGAATGTGAGTGCTGACGCACATATCATATCTTCCAAACAAGTGGGCACTAAAACTGTGAATGAGCCGATAATCCAGGCAATCAATTCTTCCCTGGTAGCGGGCCGCAATATTGACTGGATCTCTATGTGGAAAGATCTTGGTGGCCGATTCCGGAATGATGCCGCGGCAAAGGAAAAGTTTGATGATTATATCCCGCCTTATAAAAACCTCGGGGCGATATTTATCAAAGCTTATCGTAAACAAATGGAGGAATAACGTTCTGGATATTCCGGCAACAGGGGGCAACCCTGAAGTTGTATATTTGCAGCCGTTATGCCTGAAAAGACGATAGGAAAGAAAGTTCTGGATCTGAGCCTGCTGCGAAGAGTGTTTCTCTACGCGAAACCATACAAATCAAAGTTTTACCTTTCACTTGCACTTGCGATCGTCCTTGCGGTAATGTCGCCTGTGAGGCCCTACCTGATACAGCTGACCATCAATGATTTTATCCGGCAAAACAAGATTGACTGGATAGTATGGATCACTGTTATACAGATTGCCCTGCTATTCCTGGAGACCGGGATGAGATTTTACTTTACTTTTCTTACCGCATGGCTTGGTCAGACAGTTGTAAAAGATCTCCGGGTGGCTGTTTATGAGAAGGTCTTATCCCTCAATCTCTCCCAGTTCGATAAAACGCCGATCGGTACCCTTACTACCAGGACAATTAACGATATAGAATCTATCAATGATATTTTCGCAGATGGCCTGATACCTATCATCGCGGATATGTTGTCGATCGTCGCCATCCTGGGTTATATGTTTTACGTAGACTGGCGGCTGACCCTTATTTCTCTTGCTGCTTTCCCGATACTGATTGTAGCAACCTATATTTTCAAAGAAAGCGTCAATAAATCGTTTATCCGGGTCCGTAATGCTGTGGCGCAACTCAACGCTTTTGTCCAGGAGCATATCACGGGTATGCAGATCGTGCAGTCATTTGCTGCCGAAAGCCGCGAATCTGCTAAGTTCCGCAAAATCAACACCGAGCATAGAAACGCAAACATCAATGCCATTTTCGCATATTCTGTATTTTTTCCTATCGTGGAGATTGTACTTGCTGTCGGAACGGGTCTTATGGTCTGGTGGGCCGCCACCAATGCGGTGCAAATGCCTCCTGCACAGGCAGGAGAGTTATTGGGAAAGATGGTCTCCTTTTATTTGTGCCTGAACCTCCTTTTCAGGCCCCTGCGGGTGATCGCAGATAAATTCAACGTGTTGCAGATGGGGATGGTTGCCAGTGAAAGGGTATTTAAGGTAATGGATAATGATGATGTCATCAGCGCTCAAGGTGACTATGCGCCGGAAACCGTAAAAGGAAAACTCAGGTTTGACCATGTGTGGTTTGGTTACAACGATGACCACTATGTGCTGAAGGATATTGATTTCACTCTTGAGCCAGGACAAACCGCAGCATTGGTTGGACATACAGGGAGCGGTAAAACATCGATTATCAGCCTTATTAACAGGCTGTATCATATCCAGAAGGGCTCCATAAAGATTGATGATGTAAACGTCAACGATTTCAAGCTTGATATTCTGCGTAAGAACATTGGTGTTGTGTTGCAGGACGTTTTCCTGTTTTCAGGGTCGATCATGGACAATCTCACGCTCCGCAACCCGGCTATTAGCAGGGAGCAAGTGATCAATGCCGCGAAAATGATTGACATGCATGATTACATAATGCGACTGCCCGGAGGATACGATTATAAAGTTATGGAACGGGGTAGTTCACTCAGTCTCGGGCAAAGGCAGCTTTTGTCTTTCATCCGGGCTTTGCTTTATAACCCGTCAATTCTGATCCTGGATGAAGCCACTTCGTCTATAGATACTGAAAGTGAGCTGCTTATACAAAACGCCACCGAAACGCTGATCCAGGGACGAACCTCGATAATTATTGCTCACCGGTTGTCGACCATCAGGAAGGCAGACAAGATCATTGTGCTCGATAAGGGTGAAATCAAGGAAACCGGAACGCATGATGAATTACTGGCAAAAGGGGGTTTTTACGCCAAACTGTACGAGATGCAGTTTTCAAAAACAGCGGTAAAGGCGACAGTGAAATCTTAAATTTCTTTCCCCTTTTCCTGTCAAAACACTTCATATTAATCTATCCCTTCTTATCTTTGCGCCAAATTTAGAGAAAGGTATGCCAGTTAAACGTGTTAAATCCTTATTGGTGGCGGTTTTTAGCCTGAGTTTAGTCCTGTTTTCACAGGGTGCGTTTGCGCAGCATCATGACAACGGCGACACACAGGAGGAAGAACATACCAAGAAGGAAGGTTTTAACGCAAACGAGGTGATTTTTGAGCACGTACTTGATGCTCATCAGTTTCACTTTCTCTCTTACAAAGGCAAAGATGGCGAGCAACATCATGTTTCTATACCACTGCCGGTGATACTCTATTCTCCTCAACGTGGTACGGATGTTTTTATGTCTTCAAAATTTCATCACGGGCACGAGATCTATAATGGCTATAAGTTAGAACATGGTAAGATCCATGCGGTCACTGCGGATGGCAAAATTGATGAGACAGTTAAGGTTTATGATCTTTCTCTTACCCGTAATGTGGTCCAGATGTTTATCGCACTGATCCTGCTGGTGGTCATCATGACTAATGTTGCTCGAAAATATAAGACAGGAGTGGGAGTAACGAAGGCACCAACGGGTTTGCAGAATGCAGTAGAACCGGTAATCACTTTTGTAAGGGATGAGGTAGCCAAGCCGAACCTGGGATTAAAATATGAAAAATATCTGCCTTATCTCCTGACTGTCTTCTTTTTCATTCTTATCAATAATATTTTCGGATTGATTCCGGGATCGGCAAATGTAACCGGCAACATCGCCTTTACCGCCGTACTGGGAGTGATCTCGTTTGTGGTTATCATGCTGAGTGCAAACAAACATTTCTGGAGCCATATCTTCAATCCCCCGGTACCAGGCGGTATCAAGTTTATCCTTGTTCCGGTTGAAATACTCGGCATATTCACAAAACCGTTTGCACTTATCATTCGTCTTTTTGCGAACATGCTCGCTGGTCACATCATCATTATTTGTCTTATCTCCCTGATATTTATTTTTGGCGGCCTGAATGCAGCTATCGGTTGGGGCTTTTCACCCATTTCGATCGCGTTTGCTGTGTTCATTTATGTGATTGAGGTATTGGTAGCATTTATCCAGGCATTCATCTTTACTAATCTTACCGCGGTTTTTATTGGTCAGGCGATAGAAGATACACATCATCATGAGGATACGCATCACGATGATAAACACCATCCGAAGAAGGAAGGTTATGATGATCCGGTGATAGCGTAAGAATAAGTTGAATGTGGTTTAAGAGCATTAGTGTCAAGTCTTTTTTTAATCAGTATATAAAAACACAATTATGGATCTTTTGACAATTTTGTTAAGCGAAGTACCCTGGGCGAATGCAGGTGGTGCACTCGGCGCAGGTTTAGCTGCAATCGGTGCTGGTATTGGTATCGGTCAGATCGGTAAAGGAGCTGTTGAAGCTATTGCCCGTCAACCCGAAGCCAGTAACGACATCCGCGCTAACATGATCCTGACTGCTGCGTTTATTGAGGGTGTTGCCCTTTTCGCAGTTATCGCAGGTATCCTGGCTATGTTCGTTTAGTCAACTTATTACTGCATTCAAAGCAAAGGGCGGAGAATGCAGTAATCTTTTTCTGATTAAAGAAGCAGTATTAAACTGGTTTTAGAAGCGAGATTAAAACAGCTAAAAATATTATTTAATATGGATTTACTTACCCCCTCGTTTGGATTATTACTTTGGACCCTGTTGGCCTTTGGTATCGTATTTTTCATTCTTAAGAAGTTTGCATGGAAACCAATCCTGGCGTCTTTGAAAGAAAGAGAGCTGGGAATTGCGGAGTCTATCGCAACCGCTGAAAGAGTTAAAGCAGAAATGGCTCAGTTAAAAAGCGAAAACGAAGCTTTGCTTGCCAAGGCCCGTGAAGAAAGAGCACAGATTCTGAAGGAAGCAAGGGACATCAAGGAGAAAATCCTGACAGATGCGAAGGAACAAGCTAAGGTGGAAGCGAATAAGATCATCTCGGAAGCTAACGCTGCTATCCAGACACAAAAGATGGCTGCACTTACCGATGTGAAAAACCAGGTTGGACTTCTTGTGATTGATGTAGCAGAAAAAGTACTGCGTCGTGAATTGAACAGCAAAGAAGAACAGGAAACCTTTATTCGTCAACTGGCTTCAGACGTAAAATTGAACTAGGAACACCGGCAGTCGGAACTGCTGTGATCAACGAGGAAATCTGATCTATATAAAGGGACCAATTTTCTTTACCGAATCAAAACATTTTACATGGAAGTTTCAAAGCTTCTGTGTTCAATCAGTAAAAATATATTATGCAAAATCCCCGGTTAGCAGGCAGATACGCAAAGAGCCTGATTGGGTTAGCGATAGAAAGGAACGAGCTTGACCGCGTGTACAACGACATGTTGTATCTGCAGTCGGTACTAAAACAGAGCAGGGATTTCCTGGTTATACTTCGCAGCCCGGTTATCACACCGGATAAAAAACAAGCCATTCTTCAAACCGTAACTGAAGGCAAGGTAAGCGAGATTGTTGCCGGATTCAATAGGCTGTTGATTCAGAAAGGGCGCGAAGCATTTCTACCAGAGATCATCACTGCTTATATTAATCAATACAAGGTGTTGAAAAACATCTTTGTGGTGAAGCTTATTACTGCGACGCCGGCGAGCGAAGGATTAAAGCAAATGATCATTGAGAAGGTCAGGTCCACAACTTCTTTACAAAACATAGAATTGAAGACTGAAGTTAAAGAGGATCTGATTGGTGGTTTTGTATTGCAAATGGGTGATACGCTGGTGGATGCAAGTATCAGCTATGATTTGAATGCCATCAAACAGCAATTCTTGAATAACGACTTTATCTATAACATCAGGTAGGATCAAATCAGAGGCTGCCTGTACATTGAAAGAATAAAACTAAATAATAAAACATGGTAGAAATTAAACCCGATGAAATTTCGGCTATCCTGCGTCAGCAGCTGAGCAACTTTAACGCTTCAGCGGACCTGGAAGAAGTAGGTACTGTATTGCAGGTGGGTGATGGTATAGCCCGTGTTTACGGATTGAACAACGTAAGTAGCGGTGAACTGGTGGAATTTGAAAACGGTGTTCGGGCAATTGCCTTGAATCTTGAAGAAGATAATGTAGGTGTGGTATTGATGGGAGATCCAAGTGCGGTTAAAGAGGGTGCACAGGTTAAAAGAACTGGCAAGATTGCTTCCATTAAGGTGGGAGAGGGAATGCTTGGCAGGGTTGTAAACACGCTGGGAGCGCCGATCGATGGAAAAGGACCACTTACAGGTGAATTATATGAAATGCCACTCGAGCGTAAAGCTCCGGGTGTTATCTACCGCGAACCGGTAAAGGAGCCACTACAAACCGGGTTGAAGGCTATTGATGCCATGATTCCTATCGGTCGTGGTCAGCGTGAGTTGATCATCGGCGACCGTCAGACAGGTAAAACAGCGATCGCTGTAGATACCATCATCAACCAGAAAGAGTTTTACACTGCCGGCAAACCAGTGTATTGTATATATGTTGCGATCGGTCAGAAAGCATCTACCATAGCAGGGGTAATGAAAACGTTGGAAGACAACGGCGCAATGGCATTCACTACGATTGTTGCCGCTTCAGCTTCTGAACCAGCTCCATTGCAGTTCTATGCTCCTTTTGCAGGTGCAGCCATCGGAGAATTTTTCCGCGATACCGGTCGTCCTGCACTGATCATTTATGACGATCTGTCAAAACAGGCTGTGGCCTACCGCGAGGTATCTTTATTGTTGCGCCGTCCACCGGGCCGTGAAGCATATCCTGGTGACGTATTCTACCTGCACAGTCGCTTACTTGAGCGTGCTGCAAAGGTGATCAGTGATGATAGTGTTGCCAAAGACATGAACGATCTTCCTGAATCGATCCGTCATCTTGTTAAGGGCGGAGGATCACTCACCGCTTTACCGATCATCGAAACACAGGCTGGTGACGTATCTGCTTATATCCCGACAAACGTGATATCCATCACCGATGGCCAGATCTTCCTTGAGTCAAACCTTTTCAACGCTGGTATCCGTCCTGCTATCAACGTAGGTATTTCGGTTAGCCGTGTGGGTGGTAATGCCCAGATCAAATCAATGAAAAAAGTATCTGGTACACTTAAGCTCGACCAGGCTTTGTACCGGGAAATGGAAGCCTTCTCGAAGTTCGGAGGTGATCTTGATGCCGCCACAAAAGTGGTACTCGACAAAGGTGCACGTAATGTGGAAGTGTTAAAGCAACTTCAGTACTCTCCGGTTGCGGTTGAGAAACAAGTTGCCATAATCTATCTGGGTACCCAGGGATTGCTGCGTGAAGTAGCAGTTCGTAAGGTTAAGCAATTCGAAGAGCATTTCCTGCTTGAGATGGAAAACAAGTATCCTGAAATTCTTGCAGAATTTAAAAAAGGTAATCTTCCTGAAGACGGACTTAAGAAAATGGTGGAACTTGCCAATGGCATCATTCCTCAATACAAAGCTTAATCCGGTCAGCATAAAGCACTATAATAATGAAACCTCCCCCGGGAGGTTTTTTTTATGCCATTTTGCAAGCTTATTCAGCTGATACCTAGAGTGCTATATTATGACCTAAATGTTTTTTGAAGAAATTTTCCACCCTCTATTGCAATATCAGAATTTTGTCTCTTTATTTGTATCACGATCAAACGCTGATCGCTACTGATCTCCAATCCCTCTTAAGACCGTACTCTGAATATCCGCTGACTTACGTTTTCCATTTTCCTTCGGAAATAACCGCTGTTCTCCAATCTTCTGTGAGCCCACGACACGTATTCCCGATCCCTAAAATAAAAATGTATGAAAACGTACCCAGGCTCTTATAATCTGTCAGGATTATATCTCAAAAAAATCACACTTTCAGTATTCATAATCATTATCTCGTTGCCCGCATTTTCGCAGGAGCTGGCAATCGTTAAGTCGGGTTATCAGCATATCGCTGCTGTAGCATCATGGAGCGAAACGATAAAAACAAATGAAGGCGGAGCAGCGAACTGGATGAATCTTTCCCGCAACAACGGTTCCGGGCAGAAGGTAACGATGGAAAAGAATATGGAAATCGTTGATAGTTCATTCAAGGTTTGCCTGCATAACCGAAGGGCAGTCATCAACTGGACCTCTTACCAGGATGTGAACACAAACTTTTATGTTATAGAAAGAAGTGTAAATGGTCAACCTTTCAGGGAAGTTGCCAAGGTTTTTACTTCCCCTGATTCAACGGCGAAATTTGACTACCAGTATTTTGATAATCTCAGTGCCGACATAAAAGGTGCAATTTATTACAGGATTAAAATCCTTGATGCGAACGAACAGCCTGTATACACGCCGGTTCAACTTGCTTCTTCAAATAAAACTTACGAGAATTTATTTGTGTCACTTAAAAATTAATCTATCGAATCAATTTATACTCAAGTCACTAATAACGCAAGCTCTTAAGTTTTTCAACAAATGATATTAAACGTTTTATTTTAAAGGGTACGATCAACAACGGCCCGGTTTTTCTAAGCTGGGCCTTATTTTCCTCTCTGATTCAAACAAGCATAAACGAAAGGAAGCAACCAGATAAATGTTGATCAGTAGTTCAGATCATAAAACACTCGTACCAGGTATCATATTGTCTATCGTTATATAGTAAACGTTTTATTTTAAAGGGTACGATCAACAACGGCCTGGCTTTTCTAAGCCGGGCCTTAATTTTTTAGTTTTGCCTGATGAGTTTGTTAACCAGGATCTTTTCATTTCCACTGAATACTTCGATCACAAAAATGCCATTCCCCGCGTTTGCTGGTATATCCAGCTTTACGGTATGATTACCCTTGCTTAATGATTGCTTATTGTCAACTATCGTTCTGCCCTGGAAGTCCACGATCCTGATTGTTACATGCTCATTATTTCTTAATTGGAAATCAATCTTCAGTTCTTTCACAAACGGATTCGGAAGCACGGT
The DNA here is from genome assembly GCF_054461535.1 of Flavitalea antarctica. Lineage (NCBI taxonomy): Bacteria > Pseudomonadati > Bacteroidota > Chitinophagia > Chitinophagales > Chitinophagaceae > Flavitalea > Flavitalea antarctica. Next base: position 92,497 of record NZ_JBTLQG010000004.1, on the reverse strand, counting down.
CACCATTGGCTTGTTACCAGCGGATAGCCTGATCACCTGTGAGTGTGTGTAAAGACCATTTATGCCGATCAGCTTCAGGCGATAGAACCGGGTCGCAGTTTTGTTGCTGTTATCAGTCCAGGCATACCGGTTTTCATATGAGCCATCCTTTCTTGCAGAGACTGTACCTGCATGAACAAAATTGCTGCCGTCCGCCGAGAACTCAACTTCATAACGACTTACTTCCTGGTCTGTAGTGACTGTCCACGCGAGATTACTCTGTTCATGGTATATGGTCCCTTTCAGTGAGATGTGGGATGCGGGTAGTACCCCATCAGAATAAAAACAAGTTGGATTCTGACCACCGTTTTGACCCGGATCATCGGAATTAATAAACATCGTATTGCCGTTGTCATCCAGCAAAGTGATCCGCGATTGATTGCAGACGTAGTTTAGTGGATCAATCCGGGCGCGGAATGTCATAACAACTTTGTTCGCTGCCCCGGGTTTTATGATACCAGGTTGTTCGCCGGTTGAACTGATCAACCGTCCACCAGGTATTGAATAAGGCATTGCCCCCGAAACATCAGGTACGGTTACTCCATTGATCGTGGTGCTTCCTGCTATATAATTAGTAGAAGCCGGAATGCCATCATATAACTTAACGCCTGCAGCGTTTATGTTGCCTGTATTGGAGACCTCGATCCTGTATTCGACAGTATCACCTCCAACAACAAAGGGGTTGCCGTTAATATTACTGTAAGTTTTGTTTGCCGTGAGGGCAGGGGCGAGCACCGGAAATGCACAACTGGTATAATCTCCGTTCGTCCACACGTTTATAGTGCTTCCTCCTGTAATCGATGAAGCAGCCATGGTTGCCAGGTTCACCGTATATACATTCTGATATGCACCGCCGATATACACACTTCCCGAAGCATCAACTGCAATTGAATTGGATGTTCCGGGGAAAGGATTAACCGAACCCAGGAACGTAGACACTTTGGTATTCGGATTGATCTTATACAAATTACTTGAGTTTGCTACAAGGTATAGATTGCCTGATCCGTCACCGAAAATGTCTCCACCTTTTTCGTTGAGAATATCCATCGTTCCGTTGGAAGGTGCATTGAGCAATGCACCTAACCTTGTGATTACAGGCAGCCCGGCACCATTCATTGAAAACCGGATAATGTCCATACCATTTTCGGTGATCGCATAACCAAAACCATCAGAAGCAAATGACATACGATTCACATTATAACCTGCACCCGTTGTAGTCTCTACAGGATAACCGGTAAATCGCTTTGCTACAACAGGTGTTGAATTAAGATCCACATAAGAAAGGTCCTGTGGTGCTGTACTGTTGTTGTTCACAAAATATATCCTGTTGGTTGCTTTATCATAAGCGATAGCAGAAGCATATAGTAACACGGAGCCGGCAGTGAGCGATGCCCCGCTGACTGCATCGAAACACAAACCGGTTGCGCCGTTATAAATTGTGGAACTGGCGGTTCCGTTTGATGTATTCAGCAATTTGATATAACGGTATGGTCTGTTAGATGGTGACTGCGGGAATCCATCAACTGTACTCGAAGTTGACTGGTAGACCATAGAACAGGTGGGATCGGGACTTAGATTTGTAAAAACGGTATTGGTGTTCTGGACAACTGCACTTGATTGGTACAGTGATTCAACTACCGCAGAGTTCCTGATATTTCCGCCATTCGCGGTAACTCTTACCCTGAATTTAATAACTGCAGTGATATTCGGTCTTAATATTCCAGATGAAGCGCCCGGTGATTGGATGGCGCTGCCAGCACCGGTAAAAGGCATGAGACCTGTTCTGTCTGCAACTGCAACTCCATTGAGCGTAGTGCTATTGAGAACATATACTGATCCTGCAGGGATGTTATCCATCATCTTCGAAGCAGTAAGGTTCTGGGTCGAAAGATTCCTGACATTAATAGTATATTCCAGGATGTGCGTCTGGGCAGCCAGAGTGCCTGTGGTTCCGGTGGTAATGTTGTCAACCGTCTTACTCAGATCAAGGGTTTGTGCCCCGACGATCTCTGCCATTACCAGCAAAAGAACTGTAAGTAATGTTGAGGTAAAATTTGGTTTCATAGGCGTTGGATAAAAATGTGTTCATAGATATTTTGTGGTGAAACAACTGTTATTGTTTCAATATTTTAAATACCAATCGTTCCCCGGTTTCATCGGAGCTGATGGTGATTATATATAGTTGGTTCTTTAGGTCAGATATGTCAATTGATTTTTCAAATCGCCCTGTTACCAACGTGTTTATTACCCTGACTTTCACACCGGTAATCGATGAAATGGTGATCAGGTAGTTGACAGGAGCAGATGAGTGCAGTTGCAGTGTGAGTTGTTCATGGGCCGGGTTCGGATATAGCCTCGCTTTGCCCGCGATGTTTTGGTGATTGTCTTTTACCTCGACAGGCGACTTTGTATCGAGCACAATAGCAGGTGACTTCACCACCTCGATATTGTCAATATAGAACCCGTCATCGTTGTCACTTGCGTCTGATGTAAATGCGAACCTCAATCCTATGGTTGAGAGTCCGACATAATCACTAAGATCAATTGTTTCCCTGGTCCAGTTTTCACGTATACCAGTAAGAACAGGTGGATTGGTTTCTGCAATGGTATGGCGACCACACACAGCTGCGTACGAAGCACCCGCTCCAATGCCATTCGGTGAAATCTGTACCTGGAGTTTGTCCTCTCCGTTTTGTGCACGATGTTTTACCCAGAACGACAAGTATGCAGCAGTGGCACCAGTAAGATCCAAAACCTGGTTGTAAGTAGCAGTGGAACTTACAGAAGAGCCATAATTTGATGCAGGAGATTCACTAAGTGACCTGCTACCCTGGAACGCTGACATTGAGGATGCTCCCCATGAGCCGGTGAACGTCCAGTTTGATAGTGAACCTTCAACATCTTCGTTGAGCAGGATGGCCGGTTGATAGATTTTTTCGATGGTATCCTTCAACAATATTCCACCTGTATTGACCTGGTATACAAACCTGATCTTGTCGCCAGCGCTGATTCCTGCTGAAAGCGTATAATTTATCTGCCCATGTACAGTGTCACCGTAGTTGGATAGCCCACCGTTAACATAAGCAGGCCCGGCAGCCTGAATATTCTGAATGGGAATAATGTTGACAGTAACAGGCCCGGTACTTATGCCGATTCTTAACAAGCTAAAATTAAAGTTGCCGGTGGTTGCGTTAACCGCTATTTTATCACGATCCTGGATCTCGTAATACGCGCCTGCCATATAGGCCATCTGGAGATTGGCGAAAAACATTGACCTGGCAATGGGCAGGATATTGCTGGCGGAAGGCCAGAATCCCAGTGAGGACGGTCCTACTTCTACCGTATAGCCGTAAGTTTTTTGTTTGTTGCCAATGCCTATGTCACCAGCCATGTGGTAATCGCGCGAGTTACCAACTGCATAATAATTGACAGTCTCCATACCATCCCCGGCAAAATAGCCATTGTATTTTCCCATCAGCGCCGATGCATATTTGTAAAACCTGCTGTCAGCTGTGGTGAAAGGATGGTTCGCCGGAACACCATAAGGCGTGACATAATAGTTGCCGTATGCATGATGGTCAATTACAAGCTTTAGATGACGGGCCTGCGCAAACTGCCGGATGGCCTGCGTTTCCGGTTCTGAAAAAGATGACGGTCCTATATAAGAATCACTGGATGGATCTGTTGAGATGTTAATGTTGGGGCCTGATACTCCCCAGTCCACATTATAATTTCTGTTCAGATCAACACCGTATCTGCCCGATCCGTTGTTGCGCCTGTTCTTCCGCCACATTCCACCACCCCCCGGCGTATTTGTTTCATTATAAACATAGCCATCGGGATTCACGCAAGGGATAAAGAACAACTCCCGGTTATCAACAAGCGCTGCAATGTCCGGGTCAGTCACATAATTTTCCGCCAGGTATTGCATAAAGAAAAACAGGTTCATCATACTCATGCCTTCCCTTGCATGATGGAGGCCCGTATATAAAACTTCAGCTTCGTTTTCGTTTACTGTTACGTTATCAGAGATCTTAACTACTATTAACGGTCTTCCACCTGCTGTTGTTTGCGGTAATATAATCTTCTGCACAAGCGTGGGATAATGATTCACCAGTGAATCAATCCTTGCCTGCATCTCACTAAACCTATAATAGCCTCCGTAGGTGCCCGAAATGAAACCAACTGGTTTGGATATACCTGCCAGGTGTGTAGCGCATGAGTTTTCAAAATGGAGCTTTCCTTTTTGCATCAGCATCTCGGGATCACCTTCAGTGATTTGGTTGTTTTGCTGAAAAAGCGCTATTTCATCATTCACAATAACATCATAAGCAATACCGGCCTGTTGGAGCTTTAGTATATCGTTTTCATGTAATGTAGAAGTAAATGTTCCGGCCAGTTTGTTGAAGTCTCCGTGGTCAAGATCAAGGTCGAGTTTAATCAGCGTTTGCATGCCTCCGGGCGGGATAGCAATTTTTACGCGTGAATACCTCGTTTGGCTGTTCAACACCTGTGAGGTAAGGATCATCACAAGCGGAAGACATGCTCTAAAGGTTCTCGATAACATAGGGGTCGGATCTGGTTAGGGTTCTAATCTGATGTTAGGTACGGCGATAAATTGGATCCGCAAAAGTAGTTTTGACATCACTGTTCGGGCGGTGAACTTCGTAATAACCCCTCGTAAAATCCCCTATTATCTAAAATTCTCGGTAGATATCCGATTGATTACGAATACTTAACAAATATAAAGTACTTCTATATCATTTGCTGCAATCCCTGTCCGGATCCCGATAAATACTGTTTCCCCTATACCCAGGACTGCCGTTGACGAGCAGGTTTCCCCCTAAATCGACAAGATTTAACCTAAAAAATCTCAAAATTCCATTTGGTTTATATTATAAACTAGTTTACATTTGGATCAAATTTACAGAACATGCGTTTTATGCCACTACTCATAATCTTACTGCTAACCTGCCTGCTTGCAACTGCGCAAACCATGATTTCGGGGAAAGTGAAGGATGCGAAGGGTAGGGCGATCAACGGCGCAAGCATCGCAATAAAGGACTCATATGATGGGGCTACTTCCGACAGCACCGGGGCTTATGCCTTCAAAACTTCGGAGACAGGCACCAAAGTGATTCTTGTTACATCAATAGGGTATAAGCTTAGCGAGATCCGGGTAAATATAAATAGCAAGTCGGCCATAGTAGATGCGATCCTCAAAGAAGAGCCTAACGAACTTACAGCGGTTGTGATCACAGCCGGAACCTTTGAAGCAAGTGATACAAAAAGAACGACAGTATTGAACCCGATAGACATTGTAACCACAGCCAGTGCGAACGCCGATATAACAAGCGCAATCCGGACCTTGCCCGGGGCTCAGCAGGTCGGAGAGAATGGAGGCCTGTTTGTACGTGGGGGTACTGCGGAAGAAACTAAAGTATTCATCGACGGGACTGTTGTCAATAATTTCTTTTACAGCAGTGTGCCGGATATTGCTCAGCGTGGCCGGTTTTCACCGTTCATCTTCAAGGGAACCGTTTTTAGTTCGGGCGGATATTCAGCATTGTATGGCCAGGCATTGTCTTCGGCCCTTATCCTGGAATCAGTTGATCTTGCTGACCAGAGTTCAGCCGACTTTGGTATATCAACCGTTGGTGCAAATGCCGGTTACCAGCACCTTTCAAAAAACAAAAAGTCCAGCTGGGGGATCAATTATAATTATACCAACCTGGCCGCATACTTTGCCGTTGTAAAACAACGTATAGATAACTTCAAAGTGCCTGAACTGCACAATGGAGAAGTAAATTTCCGGGTAAAAACTTCCAAAACCGGTATTATTAAGTTTTTTGCTTATTTCAATACAACAAATCTTGGCCTGCGTCAGCCTGACATCGATTCCGCTGGTCTCAAAAATGCATTTGGCCTCAGGAATGCGAATGTTTATACTAATCTTTCCTGGAAAGAAAAGTTGGGAACCAGGTGGAAGTTAAACCTGGCAGCTTCTTATTCAGCAAACACAGACAAGATAAACAACGATTTACAAAACGAATTCAATACAAATCTTTATCCCCAAGCCGCACCTTATAATACAAAGTCTTACGCGATGACAGGGAACGGCAGCCTTGCACAAATAAAGACCGTATTTGAAAGGAAGCTTTATGGATTGAGTGCGTTGAGATTCGGTAGCGAATACTTATTCTACCAGGATAAAATCGATTTCAGTAATCAATACGTGTCAAATATTATTACCTCTGTTGATGATCATCTCAAAGCCGGATTTGCAGAAGTTGATTTTTACCTCACCAACGCACTGGCTGCGAAGTTGGGAGGTCGTATCGAACATTCATCTTTACTTGATAAGACCAATATCGTTCCCCGTGCATCTCTTGCCTACAAAGTCGGAAACAAGGGGCAGGCATCGCTGGCTTATGGCATTTTTTATCAGAAACCAGAGAAAGACTATTTTCTCAGAAACATGGCCTATGATGATCTGCTGTATACAAAGGCTGCTCATTATATAGTAAACTACCAGAGAGTTACCCGCGATCACACTTTTCGGGTTGAGGTGTTCTATAAAAAATACAATGACCTGGTTAAGACTTATTCTACCAAAGGAGGTCCTGTTGCTGATAGCATAGGAAACGGTGGGTATGGTTACGCACAAGGCATTGAAGTGTTCTGGAGAGATAAGAAGACTTTCAAAAATGTTGATTACTGGATCTCATACTCATATCTTGATACAAAACGCGACTACCTTAATTTCCCGAATTCCATGCAGCCGAATTTTGCGGCAAAACATACGGCAAATCTTGTGGTAAAGAAATTTATCACCAAATGGAAAACTCAGTTTAATGGATCATACACTTATGCTACCGGCCGTCCTTACTATAACCTCAGGTACAATGGCAACGAGGGGAAATTCACTATAGCCGACCAGGGTAAAACGATAGACTATCACAGTATGAGTGTGAGCGTAAACTATCTCCCAAACATCGGTAAGCCCACGTCCAGGACTTTTATAGTCTGGGTGTTTTCTCTGAATAATGTCCTGGGAAGTAACCAGGTGTTCGGATATAATTATTCGGCTAATGGTTCCCGTAAGTCCCCCATTTTACCGACAGCGAGACGGTTTGTTTTCCTGGGGTGTTTTATCAGTATGGGAGTGGACAGAACACAGGATGTTATCAACAATACTTTATAAATAGAATCAATTGTCAATCATCTATTAATCTATAAACCTTTAAGTATGTCAGATCATTACGAGAACACACCCCAGGGTAAAGATCCCTATATCTGGGAACTGGCCCGGAGACGGGCGAGCTTTAAATATCATCTCATTTCCTACATCGTGGTAATCGGAGCTATGTGGTTATTCTGGATGTTCAATGCAGATAGCGACAACTCATATGTATGGCCGGTCTGGCCAACTTTAGGATGGGGTATCGGACTAACCTTCCATTTTCTCGGTGCCTATGTTTTTCCTCGTTCAAACAATGTAGAGAGGGAATATGAAAAACTGATCCGTAGCAAAAGATAATCTATAACAACCCAATCTTATAACACTTTCAAAAATCAGAAACATGAAAAAAATATTTTCCCTGATCACCACCTTTGCAATTGTAATAAATCTTTCTGCGCAAAACGACAAGATGATCAAAGCCATGACCGGACCTGTGACCGCATTGGACTCTATCCGCACCGTTGAGGGTTGGACAGCTGCTGCGAACCAGTTTCAGCGGATTGCGGATGCTGAGAAAACGGAGTGGCTTCCCTACTATTATGCAGCCCTCAGCAATGTGATGAGCGGGCTGATGACAGGAGGAAACCAGGGAGACAAAACTGATCCGCTGGCTGACAAAGCCGAAGCTTTGATCAATAAGGCAGATGAGCTTAAGAAAGACAATGCCGAAATATGGATCGTAAAAAAAATGATAAGTAACCTGAGGATGCAGGCAGATCCAATGACGCGGTGGCAGACCTATGGACCTGTTGGCGCTGAAGCCCTGGCGAAAGCGAAATCAATTGATCCAAACAGTCCGAGAATCTTTTTGCTGGAAGGCCAGGACAAGTTCTACACGCCTGAAGAATTTGGTGGAAGCAAGGCCGAAGCAAAAAAATTATTTGAGGCATCCGTGGCAAAGTTCGGGGAAGTAAAGCCTGAGTCACCGATTCATCCGCAGTGGGGTTTATCACAGGCAAAGTATTTTGTTGCCCAGGCGAAATAGGTGCATATAATGTGAATTGTCCGTGGAGATATCACCACGGACAATCTCTATTTTGCGAACAATATTAAAGCTGACCTTCAGGCATTAACTGAAACGTTATGGAAAATGACAAATTAACAAGTGGCGAAGAAAGCCTGGCGATCATCCACGCTATGATCAACAGGGCCAAACACCAGTTTAGCGACAATGGTCACCTATATCTTCTCTGGGGATGGGTGGTTCTATTTTGCAGTGTTTCGCAGTTTGTGATCATCAATTTTTTCTATACGCCTTATCATAACCTCGTCTGGCTATTAACCTGGGTAGCTGTCGGCTACCAGTTCGTTTACCTGTACAGGCGGAAAAAACAGCAACGTGTCAAAACGTATACAGACGAGATCTTAGGAAGCGTGTGGCTGGTTTTTGTGATACTGATGTTGTTATTTGGAGTAATGTTTGGCGTAATCATGGGACCAACCTATTACCTGCTTATCAATCCCGGCTTCCTGGCATTATATGGCATGCCGACTTTTCTTTCCGGTGTGATCCTGAAGTTTCGTCCACTTATTGCAGGCGGAATCTGTTGCTGGATACTTTCCATTTTTGCCGCCCTTTCAGCACCGGATTTTCATTTGTTGTTCCTTGCTGCCGGAGTGGTCATTGCATGGATCATTCCCGGATATATGATGAGATCGAGGTTTAACAAACAAAAATTAGCTTAAACGATTTACACATGGAAGAAAAAGAATTATCAGGAGCAGAAAGCTTTCGCATCATCAGGGAGATGATCGGTGCGGCCCGGGATGAGCATCATGAAAAAGGCGATGGATGGCTGATCTGGGGCTGGTTGCTTTTTATCGCTTCAGTAAGTTCTGTGGTGCTTTCTTACCTGGCACTTCAACGCTATATCGGGTATGTCTGGAACAGTGCACTTATTATAGGTCCACTCATTTTTATTGTGATCTATGCCCGGAAGGAGAAAGTTCATGCAGTGCGTACCTATGTGCAGAGCCTGCTTCATAAAATACAGGTCGGATTTTATATAAGCCTGATCGTAATTATAACAAGTGGTTTTTTTTCCGGGGATGGTGGTCATGTGTTTGGATACTATTATTTATTGTATGCATTCTGGATGTACATACATGGAAGCGCGTTGCGTTTCAAACCATTAATTATTGGCGCTTATATAAACTGGGTGGCTGCTATACTGATGTTTGCAATCGATCCCTTTCGTTATGATATGATGATTTCAGCAGTTGCGATTTTTTTTGGTTACCTGGTACCGGGCTATATGTTGAAGGCGGCTTACAGGAAAAGATTGTTGGTAAAGTGAAAATCCGAAGATGGACTTCAAAGACTTAGATCCCATATTACATTCGCAATTGCGTCTTGCCGTTGTCTCCCTCCTTATCAGCGTAAAGGAGGCTGAATTTACATTTATCAAGGAGAAGACAAATGCCACTGCTGGTAATCTGAGCGTCCAGGTGAACAAACTTAAAGAAGCTGGATATATAGAAGTAATCAAACAATTCAAAGACAACTACCCGCAAACTATTTGCAGGATCCTGCCTGCAGGTGTTGCTGCTTTTGAGCAATATGTGCACAACCTTCAATCGTATCTCTCCGCCGGAAAATAAAATTTGTGGTAACAAAACAAAAAGCCCCGGAACTTGTCCGAAGCTTTTCTTTATACGCGGTTATTCCTGGTTACAAGTAATTACTCTTTTAACAACTTTGCAATCATCCTGTCTTTGCTATTCACTGTCACTTCCAGCAAATACATGCCCGGTGTGAGTTTATTGGAACCATCCATCACAAAACTACTCTGGCCTTCATCAACACGTTGAGATTTCCTCATCATTTCGTTCCCTTGCATATTAACTATCTTCATCACCACAAATGAATTCTCATTTAACTGTACGTTCACCGAGATGTCATTTTTGACAGGGTTAGGTGTAACACTAACCATCCTGAGCGATTTCTTATTGAACACCCTTACAACCAGGATCTTGCTGAAAGATGTTTTCTGATCCATGTTTACCTGCTTCAACCGGTAATACAAATCCTTTTTGTGCACTACGTTGCGGCCAACTTTGTCCACAAAGTTATAAGCAAGCTTGTTTGTTGATACCCCCTGGGCCTTCAAAGTACCGGCAGTTATCCAATGTGCACCGTCGAAGCTTCTTTCTACTTCAAACCTTTCTGAGTTCTGTTCAAAGTTGGTAACCCATTTGATCTCAACCTTGCCATCTTCCTGGTAAAAGCCCTTGAAGTCATTCAGGCTTTGAGATAGTATTTCTTCTTTTACCGAAACACCACCTGCCGGGAACTTAATCGACACCCTGGCATCTTCTGAACAAAGTGGTGTATATCCGAGGTCGCATACTTTGTAGGTAAATGATGTTGCTGTCCCTCTAAAACCCGCCGAAGGTGTAAATTCAAAGTTGCCTTCCCTGTCAATTTTTACTTCACCATCTTTTGAATCCGTTACGGTATAGCTCACCGAGAGTTTTTTATCCACGATCAGATCGTTATCAAGCAGGTTGCCTTTTGCGCTGCGGTTCGGTTCTCCGACAACAAGGTCCGAAGCAGCAACTGGTGCGGTTTTGCAGCCAGTCGTAAATACCGGTTCTGCATCCAGGTTAACATTGTCGATGGCAATACGTGTTGCACCTTCATGCCCCGCATACTTAATCATTAATTTGTAAGCGCCGGATTCAATACCAGAAAACTCGTTTTTGTAATTGAGGACTGTGCCAGCATCAACGGCTGAGAATGTAATATTGTCAAGTTCCTTTACAACATTGTTGTTGTAGTCTGTAATGGCTATTGTCAGCAATCTTTCTGCACCTTCACTTAAGGTTGTATTGAATTTGTACTCAAAAGACAATTTCATTTTCCCATTGATTTTTACCAACGGAGTAAATATGGCTGTGAATTTTGAATCATCAGCAGCAGTGCCAGAAACCATGGCGCCATCACCATCTATGCCCGGTGTCCATCCGGCGCGATTGATTTCGAAGTCACGGAATAACCAGCATTGGTCCTGCAAATAAGCTTTCACACGTTGAAGTGACGCTGAGTTCCTTGAGTTAAAATTTTCCTGCGTTCCGGCATTTACCCCAACCGTTAAAAAGGTGCAGGCTACCGCCAGCAGCGAATGAAGAGATGTTCTTTTCATTAAATGTAAGTTTCAGAGTTAGACAATATGAGTTAAGCATGGCCGGGTATACCGGCGGGGCATTCAAAGGAGCAGATACTGTCTTTGTGAGGAACGATCAGGGGTTTCAACATAACCCTGGAACTTACATAGTTATTGGAGAATAATAAATATATCTAAACCAAAAGAATCATAATCTGTTAATCAAACGTGTTCCGGATCGGGGGAGGCTTTCGAAAAGATGATGGCTGATGGTATTGTCTAAGGATCGGGGGAGAATGAAACAAATATAATCCGCGGTTCTGGCTTATGCAAGTACCACATCCAACTTTTATCCTGGCCGGCGGCTATTTTAACAAAAGGTGGCTATTTTCAGGGTAGAAGTAATGAGGCTGCTGAACTGCAAAGGCCAGCTATTCAAGGATATCGTTATGAGGGTCTATATATTATGTCTGCAATCATAGAAGTAAATCACTTAAGTAAACATTTCAGGGACATCCGGGCGGTGGATGATCTGTCATTCACAGTAGAACGGGGCGACGTTTATGGGTTTTTGGGTCAGAACGGAGCCGGCAAATCAACAACTATACGGATGTTGCTGACGCTGATCCGCCCGACCGCCGGAACCATCCGTATATTCGGAAAAGAACTGGCAGGAAATCGCCGGCACATTTTGCAAAAGACCGGCGCGGTGATTGAAAGGCCGGATCTGTACAAATACCTTACCGCCTTCGAGAATCTCGCGCTGTTTGCAAAAATGAGTGGGGTTAAGCCTTCGAAACTTCAGCTGATGGAACAGCTGGAACTGGTAGGTATCCGGGACCGCGCAGATTCCAAAGTAAAAACCTTCTCGCAGGGCATGAAGCAGCGGCTTGGCATTGCCGTAGCACTTGTTCATGATCCGGAGTTGATCATCCTTGATGAGCCAACCAATGGTCTGGATCCCCAGGGGATTGCAGATGTCAGGAACCTGATACTCCATCTCAGCCGGAATCTTGGAAAAACGATAGTTGTATCGTCACACCTGCTGACTGAAATTGAAATGGTTGCCAGCCGGATGCTGATCATAGATAAGGGAACCAGTAAAGCGGAAGGAAGTGTTGCTGAGCTGTTTGACCCTTCAAAGACGCTCGTTGAACTTGAAACCAACGATGTCTCCCATGCGGTCACTTTGTTGAAGTCAGGTCCTTATGCACCGAATCTTAAATCGTATTCGGGATCAACAATAAAGTTCCAGGTCGAAAAAACACAGATACCAAAGCTGGCGAACTACCTGGTCAGCATTAACGTAGACATCATTTCGCTCCAGGCAAAACATTCATTGGAGGATTATTTTTTATCATTAACAACAGCAAACCAGCATGTGGACGCTTTTGCAAATTGAGTTATTCAAGATCTTCAAAAGACCCAGGACCTATATTTCATTCGGGGCAATAGCGGCAATAGTATTACTGATCCAGCTTGCGTTCTACGCGGACGGAGAAACCTATGTCCAGTTTATGCTGCAGGGTCTCAATAATACGTTTGATATTGATGGACAAATCCTTAATGGTTACCTGATCTGTTTTGTGATTTTGCAAACTCTGCTGATCCATGTACCGCTGTTGATCGCATTGATAGGAGGAGATATGATAGCCGGGGAAGCGAACCTTGGTACATTGAGGCTTTTATTAAGCAAACCGATCAGCCGGGAAGGAATAATCATGAGCAAGTTTTTCGCCACCATGATCTATACCCTCATGTTACTTTTGTGGATGGCACTGCTTTCCCTTGTTTTTTCAATACTTGTGTTTGGAACAAGCGACCTGATGATCTTTAAGAGTACACAGATTTTTATTCTCGATAAGTCTGATGTGATGTGGCGTTATTTTGCAGCGTTTGGGTTTGCGGCAATAGCTATGACAACCGTTGCGGCACTTTCATTTTTACTCTCCCTGTTTGCTGAAAATTCTATCGGACCAATTGTAACCACCATGAGCATCGTCATTGTATTTACTATTCTCACAACAATGGATCTCCCGCTCTTTAATACATTCAAGCCGTTTCTTTTTACTTCACATATGTTGGGCTGGAAAGGATTTTTTGATGACCCCGTAAATTATCCCAGTGTGATGAAGTCGGCTGCCATACTCTTGTTTCACATCGTCCTGTTTGTCAGCGCTTCGATCGTAATCTTTAAGCGAAAAGACATTCTCTCCTAGCTTAGGCTTCGGTTTAAAATAAAAAAAACATCGGGTGACGTACCCGATGTTTATAATGAAAGATCAAATTATTTATCCAGTTCACAAGGCCTTTAGACCCGGCATGTTTATTATGCAAACTTGGTTTTACCCGGTATGGCAACCAGGTACTGACCCTCACTGTTTGGAACAGTCTTTGGCATTGCATCCCATGCATATTTGTCTGGCTGAAGGTTGATGCCGGAATTGATTGCCTTATCCCATTCAACTACACGTCCGCTGTAAGTGGCCATTCTTCCCAGGACAGATGTCATTGTACTTTTTGCGCCATTTTCAGCATCAGCGAATTTGTATTCGCCTTTAGCTATCGCTGCAAAAAGTTCATCATGTTCAGACTGGTATGCGTCGTTTTCTGCTTTCTTGTCGAACTGGTATAAGACCTTGCCTTTATGGTCCTTTATATTGGCTTCTCCTGCCCTGATAACACCCTTGGTACCCATCAGCAATTCATCAACCTTACTCATGGTTCCCGGTATATGACGGCATTGGCTGTTCAGAATAGAACCATCTGCATATTCGAATTCCACATAGTGATGATCAAAGATCTCACCATAGTCGTTTCCTTTCCTGACTTCACGGCCACCCATACCCTGTGCTTTGATCGGATATGAACCTTTAAACCAGTTCACCACGTCAATATTGTGAATATGCTGTTCAGTGATATGATCACCGCAAAGCCAGTTGAAATAATACCAGTTTCTCATCTGGTATTCCATTTCGGTTTGCTGTGGCTGACGTTTTCTTACCCATACTCCATCATTGTTCCACCATGCCTGTGCAGACGTGATGTCACCGATCATTTCTTTACGTTTGTACAATTCACGGTATGAGTTCTGGTAGTGGCGCTGTAGACCAACAACCACGTTGAGCTTTTTATCTTTTGCGAGTTTTGCTATTTCCAAAACCTTCTGGACTCCGGCGGGGTCAGTAGCTACCGGCTTTTCCATGAAGACATGTTTATTTTGTTTGATCGCCTCTTCGAAATGAATTGGACGGAAACCCGGAGGCGTAGCCAGGATCACAACATCAGCGAGTTTAATTGCTTTTTCATAACCATCAAAACCAACAAATTTTCTCTCTTCTGGAACATCAACCTTTGCTTTAAGATTGCCTTTGACTCCCGAATCAGACATGTCCTCTGCCGTTAGCCTTTTGTAACAGTTATCAAGACGATCGCGGAAAGCATCGGCCATCGCCACGATCTTTACATTTTGTTTCGATAATAAGGCCTGCATTGCTGCCCCTGTGCCGCGGCCACCGCAGCCGACAACCGCAACTTTAATAACATCGTCTGAACCCGAAAAATAATTCGCTCCTGACATGAGGGGAGCGGCTATTATACCTCCCGCAAGCAGCGAAGATTGTTTAACAAAATCTCTTCTTGATGGTTTGCTATCGTTGTGCATGATCTGGTGTTTTGATCTTTGATTATAAAATAAAACCGGAAGTAAGTTACAAAGAAATATACTGACTATAATAAGCTTTTGCCTCCTCAGCCGTAGGTTGTTTTAAGGGGCTTACCACCCTGAAACCTACAGACATACCATCTGTGAGCCACCATTTGCTTTTAGGTATCTGCGGATCACGTTTGTTCCAGGCGGGCTCGGATTTATTCCTGGCCGCACTGCGCAGAGCCACTGGTTGGTCCAGATACCCTCCACCCCTTACGGTCTTAGGGTATTTCGTGGCTGGAGGGATGCGCGGATTCACCGGGTTAGCTGCTATTTTCTGAAAATAGTCAGGCATGTATTGATCGAGCGTCCATTCGCTGACATTTCCCATCATATCGAACAAACCCCACGCATTTGGCTTCTTTTGTCCGACTTTCTGGTATTTTTCGTTGCTGTTGCCCGCGAACCAGGCATAGTCACCAATCTGCTTTGGATCATCCCCAAAATACCAGGCGGTTTTGGTCCCTGCGCGGCAGGCATATTCCCATTCAGCTTCGGTCGGAAGGCGATAAAACACCCCAGTCTTCATGTAAAGCCAATGGCAATACATCATTGCTGTATGCTGTGACATACTATTGGCAGGAAATCCACCCTGTTTTCCCATTCCCCAACTCAGGTCAATATACTGTGCAGTCGGCCGGGTCACCGCATCAACATCATCGTTCCGGCTTGTATTATCATCGTCAAAATACACGAGAAATTCATCGTGCGTAACTTCGTGTGTACCCATCCAGAATGCATCTACTGTCACTTCCACCTGGGAACCTTCATCAGGCTTGCGACCCTTCTCGGTAGCCGGGCTACCCATGGTGAAACTTCCTGCGGGAATCGGAACAAGGTTGAATTTAACAGCTGTGCCTGTGATTGATTGTTCATAAGGTTTAAACTCGGTTGGCTTGACCTGTGCGTTTACGATATTAATTCCGGCAAGGAGGGCAAGCAATATTCCTGTCTTTTTCACTGAATTCTTTTTGGAGAGCGACAAGTTAGGAAATAATTGCAGAAAGAGAAAAGTTTAAGAAATCTCCCTCTACAAAATTGTTGGCGTTCAACAACAGATTGTCACTACATTTAAAGCCTAAAATAATTCTCCGATGGAACGCAGAAAGTTCATGCTAAAAACGATGCTCGCCGGCGCAGGAATACTTGGTTCAGGCAGCCTGCTCGCTGAAACCAAACGTTCGGATACATCATCACACGATGCAACCGATAAAGAAGCTGCCGAAAAACCACTTGCAGAAAAGCCCTTCAATCTCAATTATGGCTTTCACCAGGGAATGTTTGAAGCACATGCCGGTAAAGATTTTATTGACCAGATTAAATTCGCCCATGAAATGGGGTTCCGGTCAATTGAGGACAATGGAATGATGGGCAGGCCGGTTGAAGAACAGAAAAAGATTGGCGATACGCTTGCCAAACTGGGTATGAAGATGGGTGTTTTTGTTGTTACAAGCGATCAATGGCACTGGAAAACAACGCTGGCAACAGGCAAGCAGGAATGGATCGATAAGATGTCCAAAGACTGCAAGCTGGCCATTGAAGTGGCGAAGAGATGTAACGCAAGGGAAGTAACGGTCGTGCCTGGTAATTTTGACAGGAGTTTGTCTATGGATTTCCAGACTGCCAACGTGATAAAAGCGCTGAGAATAGGTAGTGACATACTTGAGCCCGCAGGTCTCATTATGGTCCTGGAGGCACTGAGCGACAACCCTGATCTGTTCCTTCGTCATTCTGATCAGACCTACATGATCTGCAAGGCCGTTGGCAGTCCTTCCTGCAAATTCCTGTTCGACATGTATCATATGCAAAGGAACGAGGGTGACATCATCAGAAACATAGACCGGACGTGGGACGAGATAGGTTATTTCCAGGTAGGTGACAATCCCGGAAGAAAGGAGCCGACCACGGGAGAAATGAACTACAAGAATATTTTCAAGCACATCCATGCGAAGGGCTACAAAGGGGTGATGGGCATGGAGCACGGAAATTCAAAACCTGGAAAAGAAGGTGAACTTGCGCTGATCAAAGCATACCGGGAATCAGATAGTTTCCTGTAAGCATCTGGTGGACGTCAAAATTTTTGAATGGATAAACTGACAGTGGTGAATTGTGAATGGTATAATATTCACAATTCACCATTTTGTTTGAACCATCAACCTCAATTATCGTTGTTGTGAGTGTGACCAGGTGAATGGTGGAATTAAGATTATGCCTGGTGAATTTGAATAAGTTTAGACTATGGGGGCGAAAATCAGGTTAAATACCGGCGTTTCATTTTTAATAATTCTATTGTCCGTAATATTCGGTTCTCCTGTGGCCTACTCGCAGGAGGCGGAGGCGCTTGTGCAGCGGGTACGGGATAAACTGAATATGGTAAAGGATTACCAGGCCCAGGGAATCCTTATTACAAATGTTTCTTTCATGAAGGTTCCGCGGTCCGAAATCACGGTCTATTACAAAAATCCGGACAAGTTCAAGATCAAAAAGCAGGATGGCATTTCGATAGTCCCCAAGGGTGGGATGAGCATCAATGTCAACAGCCTTTTTGCAGGTAATGGTCAGTTTACTTCAGTATCAGCAGGTAAAACAACGTTCCAGGGCCAGGAATTATCAGTGATCAAATTGCTTCCGCTTGATGAGAAGTCAGATGTAGTAGTGTCTACCTTGTATGTTGATGAGAAGTCTGCCCTCGTAAGAAAGGCAATCACCACTACAAAAGAATCCGGGACCTATGAAATTGAGATGAGTTATGGAAAGTTCACAAGCTGGGGCCTGCCAGACAAGGTGGTTTTCCTGTTTAATACTTCAAATTATAAACTTCCTAAGGGTCTTGCTTTCGATTACGATACGGGCGAGAAACCAGTTATCAATGACAAGACAGAAAACCAGAAAGGAAAGGTTGAGATAAGTTATACCAGTTACGTGATCAACAAAGGGGTCGCGAATGATACCTTCAAATAGGCCGCTGAAAAATTATGATTGAATCAACTTTCATTATTTTCTGCGATCGCTTCATCAACTGCGTTGGCAAGTATCACCGAAGTCATCTTCTTTAACGGGTTACGTCGGTTATCAGAATATTCCTGTCTCCGGTTGATGATATCAATACACTCGTAAATGGCCGTGATGAATGAAGAAGCATCCGCTTTGTTTTTGCCCGCAATATCATGAGCAGTGCCGTGGTCTGGAGAAGTTCTGACCCCCTGGATTCCTGCAGTAAAGTTTACACCTTCACCAATTGCAAATGATTTAAAAGGGATCAGGCCCTGGTCATGATACATAGCCAGTACTGCATCAAATTTTTCGTGATGTCCACGCGCGAAAAACGCGTCTGCACTAAAAGGTCCCATCACCAGCATATTGTGTTTTGCTTCTTTGATCGCAGGCTTGATAATTTCCTCTTCTTCTCTTCCTATCAGCCCTTCATCACCGGCATGAGGGTTAAGTCCCAGGACAGCAATCTTCGGCTTATCAATACCAAAGTCCCTGATCAATGATTGATTCACAAGATTCAGTTTGGAAATTATCGCTTCGCGGGTAACGTACCTGGCTACCTCGGCAATAGGTATATGTTCGGTTAAAAGTGCGATCCTGAAATTCTGTGAAGTCATTAACATCACTACATCATTTACTCCATATATACTTTTCAGGTATGGAGTGTGGCCGGTGAAATCAAATTCGGACGACTGCGTATTTTTCTTATGGATGGGTGCAGTAACCAATCCGTGGATCTTGTTTTCCTTCAGCGCCTGCACCGCCGCTACCAATGACTTCACCGCATATTTTCCCCCAATGTCAGTCAGCTGGCCTGGTGTTATGGCAATTTCCTCCTCCCAGACCTGGAAAATATGAATCTGTTTGTGGCTGATCTTGGAGAAATCTTTTATTATCTGGTAGTTCAGGTTTACTTCGGGTACCGACTTGCGATAAAAATTGATCAGTTTATTGGAAGCAAAAATAACCGGAGTACATAACTCAAGCATCCGGGCGTCCGAAAAAGCTTTTATGACTATTTCAGGGCCTATGCCATTCAGATCACCTATGGATATACCTATTACCGGCCGTTGATGTTGAGGATTCATTGACTATTATTTCGGATTGCTAAGATACGGCACTTCAGGTTAAACATGACATTTGAGGAAAGGCAGTCGATAATCGGTATTTTTGCCGTCATCAATCTATGTACACACTTAAAAAATCACTTGGCCAGCATTTTCTGAAAGATGAAAATATCAGCAGGAAAATTGTGCAGACGCTGCTCGAGAAACCATTCCAGCGCCTGGTCGAGGTGGGCCCCGGTGGAGCTGCGCTTACAAAATACCTCCTGGAAATCCCGGCTATTGAGCTGAAATGTGTTGAGATCGATGATGAAAAGGTGCAGTGGCTGGAGAAAACCTATCCCCGGCTGAAAGGAAAAATTATTCATGAGAGTTTCCTGGACACTGCTCAGCCTTTTGAAGACCGGTTCACTGTGATCGGGAATTTTCCCTACAATATTTCCTCGCAGATCCTTTTCAAGGTGCTTGAATGGAAAGAAAACGTTGAATGTGTTGTAGGCATGTTTCAGAAAGAGGTGGCCCAAAGGATTGCCTCGGGACCGGGGTCAAAGGTTTATGGCGTTATCAGCGTGCTTATGCAAGGGTTCTATTCGGTCGAATACCTGTTTGAAGTAGATGAGAACAGTTTTACGCCCCCTCCTAAAGTGAAAAGCGCAGTGATCCGGCTGGTTCCCCTGGCCGAACAGGTGCCGATGAAATCCGAAGGTGCATTTTTCGTGCTGGTTAAAACTGCGTTTAGTCAACGCCGGAAAACGCTCAGGAACGCGGTGAAGTCATTGTTTGATGCTGAAATAATTGCTGAACCAATTTTCAACCTGCGGGCGGAACAGCTCAGCGTAGCTGATTTCGCAGCCTTAACTTTTAAAATGAGATAATTGGTGGAAAAAGTAATCATCACTGCCAGTTCGCATCCATACCTTGAAAATACGCTAACAGAAAAAGGGTATACGGTTATTGTTAATAATAATATCACCTACAGCGAACTTGAAAATGAGATAAAAGATGTTACTGGCCTGATTGTTACAACCAGGCTGAGGATAGATAAAAATCTGATCGATAAGGCGCCGGGACTGAAATGGATCGGTCGCCTTGGGAGCGGGATGGAACTGATCGATACTGATTATGCAGCGAAAAAAGGAATCGTCTGTGTGAGCAGCCCGGAAGGTAACTGCCTGGCGGTCGGCGAACACGCACTGGGTTTATTGCTTAATATACTGAACAGGATAAACAGCAGTTACCAGGAAGTGCGGCAGGGCAAATGGATCCGGGCAGCAAACCGGGGGACAGAACTTACCGGAAAAACAGTGGGAATAATCGGGTATGGCCATACCGGCAGCGCTTTTGCAAGCCTGCTGGCGCCCTTCAGGGTTACGGTGCTGGCTCACGATAAATACAAATTTGGCTTTGCCCGTGATTACGTAAGAGAGGCCAACCTGGAACAGGTCTGCCGGTATGCGGATGTTGTCAGCCTTCATCTGCCCCTTACCGATGAAACCTTCCATTATGCCAACGATGAGTTTTTCGGCAGTCTCCAGAAAAAACCAGTATTCCTCAATACCTGCAGGGGGAAAGTGCATGATACGGCGGCAATGCTAAGGGCGCTGGAAGCAGGCAATATTTCTGGCGCTGGGCTGGATGTCCTTGAAAATGAGAAGTTTGAGACCTATACAGAAGCCGAGAAAGAGCAGCTCAACTCGCTCCTTGCTCTCCCTTCCGTAGTCATCACTCCGCATATAGCAGGTTATTCGAACGAGGCCTTTTACAAGATGGCAGAGGTGGTTCTTAAGAAATTGGGTATTTATTGATTTTGAGGGAACTGGGTACGAATTTTGAACCAATAGTATTAGGTTTTTTAATATTTTACGAAGTTGCGAATTGAAAAAAAAGCTACCTTTACAACATAAGTCAGGTACTTTTACATCATAAATAATGCAACGCTTCAGCTAAACTGGGGCGTTGTTCTTTTTTTTTAATACCGGAAGAGCTTGCCATAAATCTACTGGTAACTCTCCCGTAAAACCAAGGAGGTTAACATGAGCAGTGTTTTGTACGTCTCAAAAGAAACACTTGAACAAATGAAGGAGGAGCTCACCAGGATGAGAACAGTAGCTCGTCCCGCGGCTGCTGCCGCCATCGCGGAGGCCCGTGAAAAAGGTGACCTTAAGGAAAATGCTGAATATGATGCAGCAAAGGAATCGCAGGGTTTGCTCGAAGCCCGGATCAAGAAACTGGAGGGTGATGTAGCCAGTGCGAGGGTGCTGGTTGCAGAGAATGTTGATACAAGCAAGGTTTCCATTATGACCAAGGTGAAAATCACCAACCTGAAGACCAAAAAACAGGTCACTTACCAGATTGTTTCGGAGATGGAGGCAGATCTGAAGCAATCAAAGATTTCGATCACCTCCCCTATAGGGCAGGGTCTGCTCGGTAAAGAAGCCGGGGACGTGGTAGATGTGGAGGTTCCGGCTGGGATGCTGAAGTTCAAGATAGAAGACATTTTTGTTTAATACTTCAAAAGGCAGGGGCAAATCCTGATCTGACCCCTGTAACGGGCCCCAATCATGAGTCTTTTTTCAAAAATAATTTCAGGCGAGATTCCATCATATAAGATTGCAGAAAACGACCTTTTCTTTGCATTTCTTGATATTTCACCATTGGTGCCCGGACACACATTAGTAGTGCCCAAAACCGAAACAGATAAGTTGTTTGACCTTTCTGATGAATATCTCTCCCAGCTGCTGGTTTTTGCTAAACCTATTGCCGCTGCGATCGAGAAATCGTTTGATTGTAAACGTTGTGGTATAGCCGTGATCGGGCTCGAGGTGCCACATGCACATCTTCATCTTGTTCCTATCAATTCGGCCGATGATCTGAATTTCACGCGCCCAAAGATCAGCCGTACCAAAGAGCAGATGAAGGAAGCGCAGGAGGCAATCCTGTCGAATTTAAATAGTGCAGATAAATTATAAAAGATGGGTTATGAATTATAGGGCAACTCTTATATGCTTTCATAATTCATAACCTATCATTATTTTCTTATTTTATCCGGATTTTTTAACGCGAAATCTTCCCAGCTTTTAACTTTCGCTGAATTCTTCTTCATTAATGGATTATCCTGGAAATGATGGCAAACGGCAACGGCAAGGGCATCTGAAGAATCGAGGTATTTGAGATCAAAGTGTTGTATCTGCAAAATATGTTGCAGCATCTTCCAGACCTGGTCCTTATCTGCATTTCCATTGCCCGTTACAGATTGTTTTACTTTTTTTGGAGAATATTCAGATACTTCCAGCCCTGCTGCAATTGCTGCAGCGATTGCTACGCCCTGGGCACGACCAAGCTTCAGCATACTTTGTACATTCTTTCCAAAAAAAGGAGCTTCGATGGCGAAGCAGTCCGGATGGAAATGGTTTATCAATTCTGAAATTTTGTGATGGATTGCCTCCAACCGCTGATACTGATCAAGCTTTGCACTTAATTTTAAAATGCTCATCTCAAGCAGCAGCGGTTTGTTATTAGTCACTGAAATCACGCCGTAACCCATTACCACAGTGCCCGGATCAACACCTAATATAACTTTAGCAGGTTTCTCCAAAATAGTACTTGTTATTTTTATGCCTGTTGTGGCCTTGAATGAACTTGCTTTATTTTGCGGCACAATTGGCTGAACTGAGCAAAAATATCAAATTAATAATCAAGTATGTTCTGGGACCGGTGGTCTTTTGCATTCTGGCAGTCTCCATATATCACCAGGTTCAGAATCAACCAAGCTGGCAGCAATCGTTTGAACAGATTTTAGCATCATTGAGAAGTGATGGGCTCGTTAAAATGTGCCTGGTAGTTATGCTGATGTTTTTCAATTGGGGCATAGAAGCCAGGAAATGGCAACTGTCGCTGCGGAGTCTCAGCCATATCTCTTTTGTCCGTTCATTCAAAGCCGTGTTCACGGGCACCACCATGGCATTCTTTACTCCAAACCGTATCGGGGAATATTTCGGAAGGATATTATATATCCCGGAGGGCAGACGGCTCCAGGCCATCTCGCTGACCATCGTTTGCAGTATGGCACAACTGCTCATAACGATAGTTGCCGGGGTTGGCGGTTTGATATTTCTGAAAGAACATATTCGTGACCAATTACCTGATCCCGGTTCTGTATTGTTCTGGTTACAACTCGTACTATATGTTTCGATAGCATGCGGGATAATGCTGACCGTATTTTATTTCAGGCTGGAGTGGCTGGTGAGGGGACTTGAAAGGATTTCGTTTATTGAAAAGTATGTGCGATATGTTAAAGTTTTAGATGAGTTTAATACTACAATGCTTGCACGTATACTGTTATTATCATTCTTGCGGTATATTGTTTTTGTTATGCAGTATTATCTGTTGTTTGATGTATTTGAAGTAAACGTTAACTGGTGGGAGTGTCTCTGGGTTATCAGTGTGATGTTTATCGTACTCGCAATCGCGCCAACTGTCGCCTTTCTTACTGATCTGGGTATTCGTGCAAAGGCAAGCATAGAATTGGTACAGTTTTTTAGCAGTAATGTGGTCGGGATACTGGCAACCTCCCTGACTATCTGGCTGATTAACCTGGTTATCCCGGCACTGATAGGTAGTTTGTTAATTTTAGGGATCAAAATCACTAATTATCAGTCTGGCCAAAACAATACAAACCCATAATAATCAGTTCATCCTATTTGTATACGAACTTTCAATTTTTTTACAGAATATTGTCGTTAATGAATTTATTAAAAACGGTTTCTTTTGTTTTTCTTTCAATACTCACTTTTCCGCTCGCGGCGCAAAATGGTTTTTGTGAACTTCGGAACACAGCATTTGGTGTCGGTGAAACAATAACATTCAAGGTATTTTATAGCTTATCAGCCGCCAATATTGGTGCTGGCGAAGCAACTTTCAAAACCACTGTTGAGATCTTAAACAGGAAACCAGTTTACCATGTTGTGGGTGAAGGAAAGACCTATCCCTTCTACGATAAATTTTTCCGGGTGAGGGACCGCTATGAAACCTATATAGACACTGCAACGCTTCAGCCTTATAAATTTATCCGCAATATTGATGAAGGCGGCTATAAAAAATATGAAGAAGTAACGTTTAACAAAAGCACTAACACGGCTATAACCAATTCCGGTGTTTTCAAGATACCGGCATGTATCCAGGACGTACTGAGTTCAATTATGTATGCAAGAAATATAGATTTCAATAAATATAAGCCCGGGGATAAGATCCCATTCCAGATGTTTCTTGATAAGGAAATATTCAACATGTATATCCGCTACATGGGGAAAGAAACAGTTAAGACCAAATATGGAAAGTTTCGGGCTATAAAATTTAAGCCTCTCCTGGTTAAAGGGACCATCTTCGAAGGCGGCGAAAAAATGACGGTCTGGGTTAGTGATGATCCGAACCACGTACCTGTAAGGATAGAGAGTCCGATCTCAGTCGGAAGCGTTAAGGTAGACATGATTGGATTCAATGGCCGTCGCCATCCGCTCAGTTCGCTTATCAGTGTACGTTAGAGGTGAGTAGCCGTTCTCAGCATAAGCCGTCATCAGTCAACCAGGAACCTGCATTACTCAATTGCAATTCTCAAAGATCTTCCAGGCGGAAAATTTCTTTTTCCCTGATTCCCTTTTCAGTTTGATGTACCGTGCAGCATTCAAACTTTGTATCGTGTTCAAAGAACAGGACATAATTCTTTTCTGCCGCCTCCTTAAGGAAAAGTTCTTTTTCACTGAGGGTTTTCAGGGGTTCGATGTCATAGGCCATAATATACGGTAACGGCAGGTGACACATCCCGGGCAGTAGGTCGGCCATATAAACTACGGTCCGGTTATCATAATTAATTTGTGGCAACATCATGCTTTCTGTATGTCCATAGACCGTTCTGATCGAAATGTTTTCCGTAAACTTCAATAATTCCGTTTGATATGTTCCTGCGGGGTGTGCACCGCTCTCCGCCTGGCCGCCCCTGGCGGTCCCGCTATTTACAGCTGGATAATCGATGAACTTCAGTTGCCCACTTTGCTGTATAGGTATGATGTTCTCTGCCAGGAAACTTGCCTTTTCGCGTGCATTGGGTTTGATGGCATGGTCCCAATGTTTCTGGTTGCTCCAGTAAACCGCGTTTGGAAAAGCAGGGAGGAGTTTATCTCCTATCCTTACAATACTTCCGCCGACATGGTCAAAATGCATGTGGGTCAGGAACACATCAGTAATGTCTCCCGGGTGAAAGCCATGTCTGGCCAGGCTTTTTTCGAGTGTGGCTTCACCATGGAGATAATAATGAGAAAAAAACTTTTCATCCTGCTTATTCCCGATACCGGTGTCGACCAGGATCAGCCGGTTATTATCCTCAATCAACAGGCATCGCATCGCCCAGGTGCAAAGATTTTTTTCATCTGCCGGCTGAAGACGGTTCCAGATGGATTTGGGTACCACTCCAAACATGGCACCTCCATCAAGCTTGAAATACCCGGTATCGATGGTATATAGTTGCATGTGAAGTCAGGATAACTTTAATTGGTTTTGCTTCCTCAGTGCAGAATAAAGGAAAATAAGTCCTATCACAAAAAATACGATCAGGGATAAAATCGAATTTTTCATCCCCCCATTTGCATGGGTAAGTTCTTCGATTAATCCGAAGCTGAGAATGCCGACAGCGATCGCAAGCTTTTCAGTAAAATCGTAATAACAAAAGAATGAAGCGGTGTCCTTTGTCTCAGGCATCAGTTTTGCGAAAGTTGATCTGCTGAGTGACTGAATGCCTCCCATAACCAGCCCAACACAAATAGCAAGCCCATAAAAATAATATTCAGGATCCTGGCCCTGTTCTTTGAGAGAAGCGGCATAGTAGGCAGCGAGGCAAACAAAAATCCAGAAGAATATAACCCCGATGAGCACCCGGAAATTTCCGTAAATGCCCGACAATCGCGACATGCTCCAGGCCCCGAGAATTGCAACGAGCTGAATAATCACAACCGTGACGATGAGTTTTGTATCACTAAGGCCGAGCACTTTGCTGCCGAACAGCGTGGCCGCGAGCATAACTGTTTGCACACCCATACTGTAGAAAAAAAAACCCCTGAGAAACCGCTTCAACACAGGCATTTGTTTTACCTGCAGATACACTTTCCTTATCTCTTTGAAGCCGTCCTTGAATATGTTTCCTTTGACCTTGTCGTTGTATATCTGTTGAACCGGCAGCACCCGGAAAGCAAACTGTGCAAAACCTATCCACCAGACTCCTACCAGCAGGAATGTAATCCGCGTTGCAAGTGCCGCCGAAGGCAAACTTAGTACCAGCGCAAATCCAACGATCTGCAATAAGACACTGCCCACATAGCCAAGTGAATAACCGCGGGCACTGATGCGGTCACGATCCTCTTCTGCTGCGATTTCCGGCAGGTAAGAGTTATAAAAAACCAGGCTGCCCGAATAGCCTATGGCAGCAAGTATGAAGATCAGCACCCCGAATTCTACGTTCGAGCCATCGAAAAAATATAAACAGCAACACGAGATAGCACCCAGGTAGCAGAAAAACTGCATGAATTGCTTTTTGTTCCCCCTTGTATCGCTGATGGAGGTCAGTATCGGATACAATAGTGCAATGATAAGATAGGCGCCTGCAAGCGCGTAATCATATAAAGCCGAGTTTACATACTGGCGATTCATAAAGGGAATCTTTTCAGTTCCGAAATGATCCCTGGTTGCAGCAGCAAAGTATATCGGGAAAAAGGTGGTGGTAATTACCAGGTTGTAGACTGAGTTAGCCCAATCGTACATTGCCCAGCCATTGATAACTTTCTTGGAAGCAGTTTGCATGTATGTGATTAAAGCCAAATATCGGGTATTTCCTTATTCATCGAACAGCGTTTAGCTGCAGTATTCAGCTGGATGTGCAACCGCCTTTCGCGAAGTAATGCTACAGCTACTCAACGATTATACCTCTCCAGATCAGTATAAGCAAAATGATACCGGCAACAATGCGGTACCAGCCAAACATCCGGAAGCCATATTTTTGAAGAAAGCCGATAAAAAACCGGATGGCAATGATGGCCACTATGAACGCCACCACGTTGCCAATAGCAAGAAGTTTGACATGTTCACTGGTAAACGATTCATAACCCTTCAAAAGTTTGTAACCGGTAGCCGCAGCCATCGTTGGAACAGCAACAAAAAAGGAAAACTCGGCGGCAAGCTTACGGGTCAGTCCCTGCTGCATCCCCCCGATAATGGTTGCCGCACTCCGGCTGACACCAGGCACCATCGCAATACATTGCCACATGCCGATGATGAACGATTTCCCGAAGGTGATCTCCGACTCCTCGTCAACAATGGCTTTCTGAAAAAATCTGTCAATAAACAGCAGCACTATTCCGCCAAGGATCAGCGTGATGCCAACAGTGGTCGGACTTTCGAGCAATGCATCGATCTTATCAGAAAAAAGCAGACCCAGGATGATTGCAGGGATAACAGCGACAATAAGTTTGAGATAAAATTTCCATTTTGTGAATTCAAAAAACTTACGCCAGTATAGCAGCACTACAGCCATGATCGCACCCAACTGTATGGCAACAGTAAAGAGCTTGGTAAACTCCTCTTTCTCGATTCCCATAAGACTGCTCGCGATGATCATATGACCGGTGGAAGAAACAGGTAAAAATTCTGTGAGACCTTCTACGATGGCAATGATAACAGCTTGTAAAATATCCATGTGATGAAAGTTGCTTTTGGGTAACTAAACGGGGGGTAATAAAAAACCGGTTCAAAAATCTGATATTAGTCAAATTTTGTAACCGGCAACTATCGTTCTATGTAAGCTTAATTTTTGGGTTTTCTGAAAATCGCGAAAATTTCCAGTGCAAGACCAAGTAAGATAAGTATGGGCGCAATGGTAATCCTCGTTTTACTATAAACTTCTTTAGGATCAAATACATTCGGATCCTCACTTTTTCCACCGGCCATCAGGACTAATCCCAATGCTATACTAACAATCCCGGCGATTATCCAGATGTAATTCTCCCTGCCGAACAAATTGTCATTGGTGACATTTGCGGGCTGCTTTTTTTCGATCATAATCTGAAATTGAGGCTGCAATATAGCAAAAAATTGATCCCGACCCTTCGCTATCAGTAAAGGTCATCCAGCTTCATCCTCAGGTATTTCACCACGCTTCGGTGTGTGCTGAACATCGTAATACCGATGCCAAGTATAAAAAGGAGCAAAAATACAAGCAGGAGGCTGCTGTTGTTGCGTAGATCCTTCAGATCCGGTACAAAACTCTCAAAAAGAATGATCAACCCATAAATCATGGCAATGGCTATCAGGGCAGCTATTGATCCGTTGATCACTGCCCTGGTGTTCAGCGGGCGTGAGATAAAACTGCGGGTCGCGCCCACCATCTGCATGGTCTTTATCAAAAACCGGTTACTGTACATCGCCAGCTTAATGGTATTATCTATCAGTATTATAGAGAACAGCGAGAAAATGCAGGCAAGCACCACAAGGCCAATCAGGATCCATCGCATGGACGGACCCATCTTCTCTACCAGGGCCGATGGATAATTAACGCTTTCAACGATCAGCGTTTTTTGCTCGAGGTCAGCCTTTATGTTTGCAATCGTGTCCTTATGAACGTAGTTATTGTTGAGATTGAAGTCGATAGAGGCGGGGAGCGGGTTGTCCGTTACCAGGGCATCAAAATTTTCACTTTTTTCATCGTTTGAAGCGAGCCATTTTTCCTTTGCTTTTTCTTTATCGATATATTCGACGGTTTTGGTATAAGGTTTGGCAGAGATATATGCCCTGAGCGAGTCAATATCGGGCTGGCTGGCTGTTTTGCGGAGATAAACCTGGAGAGTGACGTCTTCCTTAAGTTTCTTTACATACATCTGAGCATTCAGAAATAACCATCCAAATATGCCAACAAAAAACAAAACAATAGTAACGCCCAGGATCGCCATAAAATACGACGGCTTGGAACGCTTGGCGGATGCCTTTCCGAATTGAGCCATAGAGAAATCTTTAATAATATTGGTTAGTAATTTCGGGCTGGCGCAAAATTAACGGTTTTAACGCCACTTTGCATAAATTTGCCCCCTCCTTAACGGCAGGAAGGCTACAAAAATTTCAACAAAAAAAAGGTTTTTAACTTTTTAACAACGCATCAGCACTGATACATGGAATATAACTTCAGAAGTATAGAACAGAAATGGCAGGATAAGTGGAAGACTGATAATGCTTACAGGGTTCTCAACCCATCGCCGGGACAGCCGGCGAAACCGAAGTTTTACGTACTTGACATGTTTCCCTATCCGAGTGGGGCCGGTCTGCACGTGGGGCATCCCCTGGGTTATATCGCAAGCGACATTTTCTCCAGGTACAAAAGAACGAGGGGCTTTAATGTTTTGCACCCGATGGGTTATGATGCATTCGGGTTGCCGGCAGAGCAATATGCGATAGAGCATGGTGTGCACCCGGCAGAAAGTACTGCAAAAAATATTGAAAATTTCCGCAGGCAGCTGGATAAGATGGGGTTTTCGTTTGATTGGGAGAGACAGGTCAATACCAGTGAACCCGGCTATTATAAATGGACGCAGTGGATCTTCCTCCAACTGTTCAAGTCTTTTTATAACCGCAATACCAGGAGAGCTGAATCAATAGAATCATTGATTGAGACCTTCGCACAGGAAGGTAATGCTGCGCATCCCTGCCCGGGTGATAGCAGCATCCGGTTCGGGAAGGACGATTGGAAGCGTTTGGATGAATCAGAGCAGCAGGATATATTAATGAATTACCGCCTTGCCTATTGCGGATATGGAGAAGTAAACTGGTGTGAAGCATTGGGCACAGTGCTTGCGAATGATGAAGTTGTAAACGGAGTCAGTGAACGCGGCGGCTACCCGGTGGTCAAGAAAAAACTGAGACAATGGTATCTCCGGATCACTGAATATGCAGACCGTTTGTTGCAGGGACTTGAAACGGTCGAATTCAGCGATGCCATGAAGGAAATGCAGACCAACTGGATCGGCAAAAGTTATGGTGCTGAAATTGATTTCCAGGTGCAGGGTTTACAGGGAGCCTTTTTGAAAGTATATACGACGAGGCCAGATACCATCTTCGGGGTAGATTTTATGGTGATTGCACCTGAACACGAAATGGTGGATATGCTCACTATGCCGGAACAACTGGATGCAGTCCAGGAATATCTTGATTATGTAAAAAGCCGAAGCGAAAGGGAAAGGATGGCTGAGAAAAAGATCTCGGGTTGCTTCACTGGAGCTTATGTTCTGAATCCGTTTAATAACCAGCCGATACCTGTCTGGATCTCTGAATATGTACTTGCCGGTTATGGTACCGGTGCGATAATGGCAGTTCCCTGCGGGGATGAGCGCGATCATAAATTCGCTCATCATTACGATATACCCGTCACAAACATTATCGGTGAGGCATACAACGGGCTTGAAGCAAATCCTACCAAGGACGCGATTCTTCATAACAGTTATTTTCTGGATGGGATGGTGATGCGCGATGCCATCAACGTAGTGCTGGAAAAAATTGAAGAAAAAGGCATTGGTCAGCGAAAAGTCAATTACAGGATGCGGGACGCTGCGTTTAGCCGTCAGCGTTACTGGGGTGAGCCTTTTCCCATTAAATGGATCAATGGTATTGCATATCCGCTTGATGAATCAGAATTGCCGCTTGAGTTGCCAAAAGTTGAAAAATACTCAGCCGGCCCGGAAGGTGAGGGACCGCTGGCAAACTTACCGGAATGGACGGCTAAAAATCTCGAAACCAATACAATGCCGGGGTATGCAGGATCTTCCTGGTATTTCTTAAGGTATATGGATCCCCATAACGAATCAGCGTTTGCAAGCCGTTCGGCAACGGACTACTGGGGCCAGGTGGATATTTATATCGGAGGTACGGAACATGCTGTGGGCCACCTGCTTTATAGCCGGATGTGGACGAAGGTTCTCTATGACCTGGGTCATATCGGTCATGATGAGCCATTTAAGAAGCTGGTGAACCAGGGAATGATACAGGGCAGCAGCCGCTTCCTGTACAGACTTAACATTACCCTTCATGAAACCAACACTCCGGTCCTGGATCGCGAAGTCTATCTCAGCAAAGGCATTGCTGACCGTTTCACCGGCGAAGAGCTTTCCGTGGAAGAACTGGTGGCTGAACTTAAAAGACAGGATGTAGATATATCTGCTGTTTCGGAAACAGATGTTATTTCCATCAGCCCCATACATGTAGATGTTAATGCAGTTGACGGAGTAGAATTAAATATCAACGCCGCCAGGAAAACCCGGCACAATTATGCAGATGCTTATTTCATCCTTGAAAATGGAAAATATATCTGTGGCGTAGAAGTGGAGAAGATGTCTAAGTCGAAGTTTAACACGGTTAACCCGGACGACCTGGTAACCAGGTATGGTGCGGACACTTTCCGTATGTATGAAATGTTTCTTGGCCCGGTCGAAATGAGTAAACCGTGGGATACGAAGGGTATTGAAGGGGTACACCGCTTTCTTAAAAAATTATGGCGACTGTTTTATGATGAAACAAAAGGCCAGATCTGGAAGAATGAGGCGCCAACACCAGCGGAGTTGAAGGTCCTGCACCGTACAATTAAGAAGATCGAAGAAGATACAGAGCGATTTTCCTTCAATACTGCTGTTAGTGCATTCATGGTCTGTGTGAATGAACTACACGAACTCAAGAGTCATAAAAAAGAGATACTTGAAAAGCTCCTGATCCTGCTCACGCCCTATGCACCTCATATCAGCGAGGAGCTGTGGCAGCTGTTAGGAAACAAGAATATACTTGATGCATCATTCCCGGTATTTGATCCGAAACATGTAGTTGAGTCGGCGAAAGAGTACCCGGTGTCGATCAATGGCAAGGTCAGGACAAATATCAATATTGCTCTTGACGCCTCACAAAATGATGTTGAAGAAATTGTTCTTAAAAACGATATCGTCAATAAGTGGCTTGAAGGCAAGAGCCATAAAAAGATTATCTACGTTAAAAACAAGATGATCAACGTGGTCGTCTAAACGAGGTACCGGCTATTGTTGTTTTACAAAACGTATCAGTGCAGAGCTGTTTTCGTTTGCATACAGTCGTGCTTCGTAGCGTTTGTCACCGACAATGGCCACCATAAAGGAAGTATTCGGTGGGATCGATCCGAGGTTTTCTGCCACCATCACCAATTCGTTATCATCACCAAGCTCGCTCGCACTCAGTTTGATTGTGTAAGCCTGTTCGGTAAGCCTGATGTTTTTAAATAACATACGGCCATTTAAAAACAAAGCAATAGAATCACCGTCCACCTGTGCATTGTCGTAGAACCTTAGTTCGATTTGTTCCGCGGTTACGGGTATAACAGTTTGTAACTTGTTTGTTCTCCCGGCAAATTTTTGTTCGATAGTTTGTACCGGCTTTTTGTTTGCAGTCGCGTCCGGGGTTTTTGCCGGCCCAGTCGCAGGTTCTGCCGGAGGCTCAATAGATTTAGGCGCCTGTACGGCAGGTGCGTTTTTTTGAACAGATGATGTTTCAGGTTCCCGGGCAGCCTTAAAAGAAGGATTGGAACGGGCTACCGGTGCGGATAATGTTGCCTCGAAACCTTCAGGAACGGGTGGCTGCACAAACGCAATTCCCGCCACACTGTCCAGTACATCGGGGTGATTGGCCCCTACGAAATAATTTTCCAATACATAATCCCACTCATCCGGGAAATCGGATGTGCTTGTTTTCTGCATATTCACAGGTCCGGTGCGTTCGTCCATATCGTCTTTATCGCTCGATGTTCCTTCCAGCAACATCTTGTTTTCACCGGGGCAGTTGAAATCAGCTACGGACAAAAAAGGCTCCTTATGGCTGAATCCGGCGCCGCTGCCTTTTTCTTCGAGCAAGGCATCATCCCACCAGATCACGCTGTTGGTTTCCGGATCAAAATAACCTTTGATCGAATAACGCCTGTAATTGTTTCTGCTGGAATAATAATACGAGGTTCCCATCAGGCTGTCGCCTTTTTTGATAAGCTTGAGTTCTGTCCTCATTGAACCTATTTTCCCCTTCCAGGCACCCGTGATCGTCTGCCCCAAAGCCATGTTTACAGATAATATGCTGAAAATAATAGTTGCGAGGCAAGCGAATAATTTCAAATCAAATGTTTTAAGGTTCAACCGTTTAAAAACGGTCGCAGCAAATTAATATTACATTGTTCCCGCTTTTTAACAATATGCCTGTTTGTTTGTTAAGAAAAGCGGGTAGGTACATTCATATTTTCAGCAAATTACGAGTATGACAAATCAATTATCATCCAACAAGGAATCAAATACCGGCCTGCTCATCGCTGGCCTTAGAACTGCTGCCGACAATCTTCGGAAGGGGGCTTTTTACGCATGGGGTCACCACGGTGCATGTAATTGTGGGCACCTCTTGCAGGTGGTGACAAGGTTAACCAAGGAAGAGATCCAGACTTATGCCCATACCGGTTATGGGGAATGGACAGAGATTGTCGAAGAGTCCTGCAGCGTTACCGGTATTCCACTTGGACTGCTGATCACGGAATTACGTTCCCTGGGACTCACTAATACTGATATACATAATCTTGAATACCTGGAGGACCGTGCTGTGCTTAATAATCTTCCCGGTGGATTTCGATGGCTAAAACGAAATCAAAGGGAGGATGTGATCATTTATTTCGAAACCTATGCGAACATGCTGGAGGAAAAAATGATTGATGAGATTGAAATACCGTCTTTCGAAATGATACCATCCGCGGTGGTTTAAAAAGAAAAGCCGGCAATCAGATACCGGCTTTTCTTTTTAAGGTTCAACTTTTCAGATCAGGGTGATTGCTCTTTTACCTGTGACCATGATGTTTGTTCTTTTATGAGTGCCAATCATGATTGTACTTTTATCAGTGACCATGATGTTTGTTCTTTCATCCGTGCCAATCATGATTGTACTTTTACCAGTGACCATGATGTTTGTTCTTTCATCCGTGCCAATCATGATTGTACTTTTTTATTAGAGATCACTGTGATTTTGCGTATATCGATGCCCATAACGATTGCCCTGGCACTAGAATGCTTTCTTGACAGGTTTGTTTTTGATTTCATTCAGCATCTCCTGCACAGCTCTCTCTAATTGCTGGTCCTTGCCGGATAAGATCGCCTTATAATCATTCGGCACTCTGATATCTGGTTCCAGTTGCAGATTTTCAGTTGGCCTGTTCTCTTTACCGATTGTTGCCACCATTGGTATACCGAATACCAATGTCGGATCTATCTGGGTTTCCCACCAAACTGCGGTACCAGTGCCGGGCACCGGCATACCGATCAGTTTGCCCAGACCCAGACTTTTGTATGCATAAGGGAAAAGAAATGCATCCGAATAATTGCTTTCGCTCATTACCACGGAAGAAGGTTTGGCCCATTTATTTCTTGGTTCACCTGAAGTAGGTTTTGCACCCTGAGGTGAAAAATCAAGATAGGGTTTACCACCCAGGAAAGTAACCAGGTCATCATGCAGCCAGCCCCCACCATTAAACCTGGTGTCAACTATCAGCGCTTCCTTGTCAGCATTTTTACCAAGCACATCTTCATAAACCGTTCTGAAACTTCCATCATTCATGCCCTGTACATGCACATAACCAACTTTGCCACCACTTAACTCATCTACTTTTTTACGCATCATCTTTACCCAGCGATTGTATAGTAAGGTCTGCTCTTCAGCCGGTGTGATTGGTTTCATGCTTTCGTCGAAACGTTCTTTTGTAGCCGGATTGTAAACAGTGAGTAATACGTTTTTAGCCGCCTTGCGATTCAGCAACCTGTTCCAATCCATGTCAGCGGTAATTGTTTCGCCATCTATTTTTTCGATCACAACACCTTTGGTCAGCTTTGTTTTAGCATTCAGGAACGGGCCGCCTTCCAGTACTTCCATTACCTTAACGCCTGGCCCTTCAAATGTTTCGTCATAGATCAAACCGAGGCTGGCAGTGATGTCAGGATTTGTAACGGCAGGCGAGTAACGTCCACCAGTATGCGACGCGTTGAGTTCCCCGAGCATTTCGCTCAGCAACTCCTGGAAGTCATTGTTATTATTTATGTGAGGTAAGAATTTCGCATAGGTTTCTTTATACAGTTTCCAGTCAACCCCCTGCATTTCCGGATCATAAAACTTTTTCATAACCTGGCGCCATGCATGTTCGAAAATATAAGATCTCTCTGCAGCTGTATTCAGGTTCATCTCACCATTTACAGTTACGGGCGAAACACGACCTGCGTCTGCATCAACTTTCATGATCCTGCCATCACTTACAACAAAAATGTTCTTACCATCCTTTGAGACCTCCATACCGGCGGGACCACCGTCCAGCTTGGAAAGAATTTTTGTTTCCCTCGACCTGGTATTTGTTAACCACAGATCATAACCTTTCTCAACGCGGGCGAGGTAGTACAATTTTTCACCATCGTTACAGAGCATATAATCAGAGATATTTCCAGAATTGATCGTGAGCCTTATCTTACGGTTGTCAAGGTTCTCAAATGCTGGCTTCCAGTCTTTTTCTTTTTTTGCTATGGCAGCCTGTAACGCAGTATCCTTTTTTTCTTTCTTTTCGTTTTCTTCTTTTTCTTTCAAAAGTGAAAAATCATCTTTATTCAATTTAAATCGATCATAGAGTTCCTGGTCAAAAAACATCGCATATACATCTACTTCACGTGCGCCCTGGAAAGCAAGCGGTTTCTTGCCATCGCGGTCAGTAGCCCAGATGATTGCTTTTCCACCCATCGTCCATTTAGCCCCACCATCAAAAAAGCCACTTTGGGTCAGGTTGATCCTTTCACCTGAACCGTCAGCTTTCATTAAAGAAACTTCGGCACGGCTCCAGGCGCCTTCAGCAGAGTTAAAAGCGAGGTACTTGCTATCTGGTGACCAGGTGAAATACTGATCGCCATCGGCATAAGAAAAGTTTATTCCTTTTGGCACAATGGTCCTTGACTTTTTATCTGCGATATTATACACCTTTAAGATATTTCTTTCTTCCAGGTAGGCTATTTCCTTTCCATCAGGTGAGTACACCGGTTGAAATTCTTCGGCATCGGTGGTGAGTAACGGCTCTTCTTTCAACACTGTGGAAGTATAGAAATACGGCTCTTCTTTTCTTTCGATTGTTGAACGGTAAATGTTCCAGCTGTTATTTCTTTCAGACGCATAAACGAGTGAGCGGCCGTCCGGGCTGAATTCAACGGTTCTCTCCTGCACGGGCGTATTGGTTATGCGTTTTGTAATTCCTCCTTCAACCGAAGTAACAAATACTTCCCCGCGAACGATAAAAGCAATTTCTTTTCCATTCGGTGAAAGAGTTGTTTGCGTAACACCGGTATTTATAGGGATGATTTTTTCTGTATTTGTTCTGCCATCAGTGTTTATGTTTATGGCGACTTTTTTCGGAGACTCGCCTTCTTTCAGCGTGTAAACAGAACCATCATAAGTAAAACAAAGCAGGTTATCATTTGAACGGGTAAGATGTCTTACCGGGTGTTTCGTGAATTTGGTCATCTGGGTTTCACCGGACTTCGATCCGACCGGGGCCTTATAAATGTTCTGCGTACCGCCATTTTTTTCGCTCAGGTAATAGAATGATTTATCATCCGAGGAAAACACGGGTTCGCGGTCTTCCCCTTCGAAGCCGGACACTTGCTGGTACTCGTCTTTTTTTACATCATATAACCAGATGTCGCGTGTTACCGATGAGGTATGATGTTTGCGCCAGGGATCTTCAAAACCTTTGCGATCCTGGAAGATAAGCTGGTCGCCCTTGTTATTGAATCTGGCAAATTCGGATCCGGCAGAAAGAAACATCACTGATCTTCCTCCCTCCACAGGTGCTTTATAAAGTTTAGTAAAGATGTTCCGGATCGGGAACCGGGCACTGGTATAGATATCGTTTCTACCCGTACCAAATAGCACATGTTTGCCATCCGGAGTAAAATCATAAGGATAGTCGTGGGCAGAATGGTAAGTAATACGTTTTGCTTCACCACCGCCCGAAGGCATGATAAATACATCGAAATTTCCATAGCGATCACTTGCAAAAGCAATCGATTTTCCGTCCCGGCTCCAGACGGGCATATAATCATGTGCCTCATGAAGCGTCAGTGGTGTTGCATCGCCACCCGCACTGGCAACCTTATACAGGTCTCCTTTGTAACTGAAAACGATTGTTTTTCCATCCGGGGAGATAGCGGGGTATCGCATCCACAAGGGAGAATTTTGTGACAGGACCGCGGTGGTCGTCATCAATGTGAGCAGCAGGCTGGTCAGATGTTTCATACAGTGTATAGTTTGGCTGGTTTTATTATTGGCGATTCCTAAGTTAAATGATTATAGATTTCGA
Source organism: Flavitalea antarctica (assembly GCF_054461535.1). Classification (NCBI taxonomy): domain Bacteria; kingdom Pseudomonadati; phylum Bacteroidota; class Chitinophagia; order Chitinophagales; family Chitinophagaceae; genus Flavitalea; species Flavitalea antarctica. The sequence continues at coordinate 54,897 of NZ_JBTLQG010000004.1, read as the reverse complement.
AGAAACACAAATTGATAAGCGGAAGCCATAGCTACCGGGAACGGCAATTGCAGTCGCATGTGCAGTGCATGTTGAAGCTCCACTTAAAAATCGATAACTTTAGACCCGACAGATAAACCACTGGCCGGACGAAAAGTTGTTTTGAGCTGTGCCTTTCTAAAAAAAGCAAATTAAATTTCACTAAATAAATAAGAATGAGCGTTGATAATAGAATTTTTGATGCGGCAAGAACCGGCGATACCACTTTGTTAAAGCAAATGATTGTTGATGGTGCCGAAGTTAATTGTACAGATGCCCGGGGATTTACTCCTCTTATCTTAGCAACGTATAATAATCAACCCGAGGCTGCCCGGGTATTGTTTGAGGCAGGTGCAGATCTGAACGCCGGGGATGCGGGGGGGAACACCGCGTTAATGGGAGTAAGTTTTAAAGGGTACACCGCGATCGCCAGGTGGCTACTTGAAAACGGCGCAGATATAAACCTGAAACACGGAAACGGTGGTACTGCGCTTATGTTTGCTACAATGTTTGGCAGAAACGAAGTAGTGAGGCTTCTGCTGGAGCATGGCGCGGATGTAACACTAACTGAGAATCGCGGCCTGACCGCGTATGATCTTGCCGTTCAGCAGGGGAATGTGGAAGCTATCGAAATCATGGATGAACTTGCACGCTCTTGAATAATATACTTACCAGGTACCAGTCGCAATATCATCCCGTTGTTCCTTTTGATGCAGCAACCGACAAATTATTACTGATCGATCTAACCTCTGCTAACCCGGAAATAAGTTCCGCTATTGTAGCCGATACTCTTTTGTTTTCGCGGTATATCACCGGCAAGTTGAAGTCGGCAAATGCGAAATATGGCATTGGAGGCTACAACGAACATCGTACTGTCTACAGCAGGAGCGTTGTGTTTGATGCCGGCCAAAAAGGCGAGGAGCCAAGGCGATTACATCTCGGAACCGATATCTGGGGAGAAGAGGGCACACCTGTTTTTGCCCCGATGGGAGGCATGGTTCATAGCTTCAACTACAATAACGCTTTTGGAGATTACGGGGCAACCATTATTTTGTTGCATCAGCTCGATGGTCTTCCATTTTATACTTTATACGGTCATTTGAGTCTGCGGGATATTGATCACTTGTCCGAGGGTCAGTATGTGGTCCGCGGGGAGGAGATTGGTCATTTCGGACCACCGGCTGAAAACGGCAACTGGCCTCCCCATCTACATTTCCAGGTGATCTATGATATGGGAACTTTCCGCGGCGATTATCCCGGGGTATGCCGCGTGTCAGAAAAAACAAAGTGGTTAGATAACTCACCTGATCCCGATGTGATTTTGCAGATGAACAGGTTCATTCAAAGTGATGCGTGAATCCATATTCACAATAACGCTTTAACAATAGTTTCCCATTCTTTTTCGAGCGATAGGGTTGGCATTGTTTTGCCGGCTTTCCGGTACCAGTATGCCGCATTCGCAGGATCGCCTTCTTTGCGATGAAGATATGCATGAACCCAGGAGCCCTGGGCCGAATGAATGTCCTGCGCTATGTTATGGGAACCCTCCCAGTCGCTTCGGCCATCATACCACAAGGCTATCAACAAGGGGTTCAAGCCCTGTGGAGGAGTGTCTTTTTTCAGCGAAGCTTTAAAGTCGTCAAAGGTCATAAACAGTGCTTAAATGCCTTCCGGCAACCAACATATCCTGGTCAGAATGCTGACCATTTAGCCTGCGGTTTCAATGGCTAATCAGCTCAATTGATGTAGTTTTACGCTACAACAGATGGCAAATCCAAATTTAAACAACGGCAAAGAAATTCTTTCCAATCCGGATAAAGAATTCGAAAATAATATCAGGCCCCAGGAGATACAGGACTTTGCGGGCCAGGGGCAGATCATCGAAAACCTCAAGATCTTTATAAAGGCGGCCAAGCTCCGTGGCGAGGCGCTCGATCATATCTTATTCCACGGACCGCCGGGCCTTGGAAAAACTACCCTGTCAAGGATTGTAGCAAACGAACTCGGAGTAAACATCAAGGAGACCTCGGGCCCGGTAATCGAAAAGCCTGGGGACCTGGCCGGCCTGCTGACGAACCTGGAGAAACATGATGTATTGTTCATCGACGAAATACACAGGCTCAGTAACGTCGTCGAAGAGTACCTGTACGCCGCAATGGAAGACTTCCGGCTGGATATTATGATAGATAGTGGGCCAAGTGCAAGAAGTATCCAGATCAACCTCGAGCCCTTCACGCTGGTTGGCGCTACCACAAGGAGCGGACTGTTAACCGCCCCGCTCTTATCCCGCTTTGCCATAAAGTCCAGACTCGAGTATTATGATGCCGCGACTTTACAGGGAATAGTGCTTCGATCTGCAAATATTCTTTCAACCAAAATCACTTCTGACGCTTCGTTTGAGATCGCGCGCCGCAGCCGTGGAACTCCCCGCATAGCAAATGGTCTCCTGAGAAGGGTCCGTGATTTCGCCCAGGTGCTGAGTAATGGAGTCATTGACCTTGCCATTACAGAGCATGCTTTAAAAGCCCTGAATGTAGATACCCATGGTCTTGACGAAATGGATAATAAGATCCTCCAGACAATTATCGAAAAATTCAAAGGGGGCCCCGTAGGAATCACCACGATTGCAACCGCGGTAGGTGAGGAAACAGGTACACTTGAAGAGGTTTATGAACCTTTTCTTATCCAGGAAGGATTTATCAAGCGTACACCACGTGGAAGGGAGGCAACGGAAAAAGCTTATGCACACTTAGGTAAGGTGCCGGGAGCGCAAGGAGGAACGTCGTTATTTTAGTTATGAGTTATGAGTGATGAGTTATGAGTGAGTGAAGAGATAATGAGTGATGAGTGGAAAACGTGGTTGAATTTCGTAATTACTCATAACTTGTTCAACTCATAACTAAACTCATCACTCATCACTCATCACCCATAACTGTTTTACGCTTGTGGAACAGGCACAACTAACCTAAACCCATTTCCGTGAATATTGACTATTTCAATGGAAGGATCATCTTTCAGGTATTTCCGGAGCTTGGCGATATATACATCCATACTACGACCGTTAAAGTAAGTATCGCTTCCCCAGATCTTTTTTAACGCCTGTTCCCTTGGCAGCAGGTCGTTAAGATGCTCAGCCAGCATCTTCAGCAATTCATTTTCTTTGGGCGACAGCGTCTGCATTTTACCTGCATGGCTCAACTCACGAAGCTTCGGATTGAAATGGTAGCTGGCAAGATCATATTCTTTGTTTTCCTGCTCGCGGTTGCCCTCTTCATTTCTTTTGAGGATGGCTTTGATTTTGAGTAAAAGCACCTCAGAGTCAAATGGTTTGGTGATGTAGTCATCAGCACCCAGTTTATAACCCTGTATGATGTCTTCCTTCATGGTTTTAGCACTCAGGAAAAACAGGGGAATATCAGGATCAACATCACGAATCTCTTCCGCCATAGTAAATCCGTCCATATGCGGCATCATTATATCTAGCAGGCACAGATCAAATTTTTCACGCTGAAATGCAGCTAAGCCAAGGCGGCCGTCGCGCTCAAGAGTAACATCAAAATCATTCAGCTCCAGATAATTCTTCAACACCATCCCCAGATTCTGATCATCTTCGCATAATAAAATTTTGGGTTTTTTTCCTTCCATGTTTTATATTTTTTTATTTCTCTAACAAATAAATGTCTTCCGATGTTTGGTATGCAATCAGGGTGGATAATCTTTTGTTAATAATGCACATTATGCATCAATTTTATAACTCCTAAGTTATCGTTTAAATATTAATTTTTGTCGTTTATTTACATCTATGGCACTACATGTAACAGCAGATAACAGATTCAAGAAACTGATCGTAATCGGGGACCGGGTGCTGGTGAGGTTAACCAAGGCCAGTGAGAAGACGGAAAGCGGCCTGTACCTTCCGGCCGGTGTACAGGAAAAGGAAAAGGTTCAACAGGGTTATGTAATTAAGACCGGCCCGGGATATGCCATCCCCATGCCGGTTGACGACGAACCCTGGAAACACCAGGAGGATCCCGTAAAATATATTCCATTGCAAACCAAAGAAGGCGATCTCGCTATTTTTTTACTCAGCGGCGCAACAGAAGTTATGTATGAAGGGGAAAAATATTACATTGTTCCGCAAAGTGCGATCCTTATGCTCGAAAGAGAAGAAGATCTCTGATGGTTTGATTTCATTCACTCACAACTGGTGTCAAGTTTAATTTTACGCTATGGCTGACAAAACCGTTTTTACAGACCTGCTGAAACAGGCTTATACATTCAAAGGTGAATCTTTCTGCGCCGGTACAGCTATGCTTGATGGCGAACTGATCAAAGGCGCTGATGTACACATACCATTAAGGACGATGAACCGTCATGGCCTGATCGCAGGAGCAACGGGAACCGGCAAAACAAAAACTTTGCAGGTGCTTGCCGAAGCCCTGAGTGATGCGAGTGTGCCGGTTTTACTGATGGATATTAAAGGTGATCTCAGCGGCATAGCGGCCCCTGGAGAGATCAGCGACAGGATCACTGAGCGAATGACCAGGATGGGTGGTGAATTTAAACCCGTGGGCTTTCCGGTCGAACTGCTAAGCCTGAGCACCGAGAAAGGTGTTCGGTTGCGCGCCACCGTGAGTGAGTTCGGACCTATATTACTTTCCAAGATTCTTGGTTTGAACGACACCCAGGAAGGAGTGGTTTCGATGATCTTTAAATATTGTGATGATAATAAAATGCCCCTGCTTGATCTGAAGGATTTTATCAAGGTATTGCAATATGCAGGCAATGAAGGAAAGGCTGAAATTGAAAAGGAGTATGGGAAGATATCTACTACCACTACAGGCACGATACTCCGCAAAGTGATCGAATTGCAGCAACAGGGCGCTGATATATTTTTTGGTGAGCCCAGTTTCGATGTAGATGACCTCATGCGGATTTCCAATGACGGTCGCGGTATAGTCAGCGTTTTGCGGGTAACCGATATGCAAAACCGTCCGAAGCTCTTTTCGACATTTATGTTGAGCCTGCTGGCAGAGCTGTACGGTTCCCTTCCGGAGGAAGGTGATATGGACAAACCCAAACTCGTCTTGTTTATTGACGAGGCACACCTGGTTTTCCAGGAAGCTACCGAAGCATTGCTCCAGCAAATTGAAACAGTGATTAAACTGATCCGCTCAAAAGGAGTCGGGATCTTTTTCTGCACCCAGAATCCGCAGGATGTCCCGGCACCGGTGCTCAGTCAGCTTGGCCTTAAAATACAGCATGCTCTTCGGGCATTTACAGCTGCAGATCGTAAAACAATAAAACAGGCGGCCCAGAATTACCCGGAAACCACCTTTTACGATGTTGATGAATTACTGACGCAGCTCGGAACCGGTGAAGCGTTTATTACCGTATTAAATGAAAAGGGTATTCCCACTCCGCTTGTACATACTATGATGGTGCCGCCAAGATCCCGCATGGATGTGTTGTCGGAAATGGAAATAGATTCTATGGTCTCCGGCTCAAAGCTTGCCCAGAAATATGCAGAAGTGGAAGACACGCATAGTGCTTATGAAATTTTGAATGCCAAACTTGAAGAGGCTGCACAAATTGCATCGGAGAAAGCCGCAGAAAAAGAAGCAGGGAAAGCTGTCGTGAAGAAAACATCCGGGAGGGCCGAAAAATCCACACTTGAAAAAGTACTGGACAATTCTGTTACCCGGCAGATCGGAAGAACGGCAACCACTACTATCGTCAGGGGACTACTGGGAGCACTTGGACTTGGTGGCAGGAGTTCTTCAAAAAAGAAAAAGAGTTCGTGGTTCTGAACACTATTTACCCGGCAAACTTATTTCGTCGCGCCCATTGATAAGGATCTTGTTTTCTGCCTGTAAAAATTCAAGCACCTTCAGGAGTTTATCTTTACGTACGCCGCTCAGCAACCGAAAAAATTCAGCCCCGGCTATTTTGCCATTGCTAACTGTCTCGGTTATGCGAAGGTGTATGTTTTCAAATTCTTCAGCCGTCAGCGGTAATGATTTTTTCTTCAGGCAGTTGTCGCAGATGCCACAGTCTTTTATCTGCTTGTCGCCAAAATATAAACCGATATAGGTACTTCTGCAGTCATCAACTGTCGTTGCAAATGAAATCATCCTGGTGATTCTTTCTTCCAGTTGTTTTTTTCTTTGCTGATACAAATCCTGGTTTATGCGGACCTGGTCCTCTCTTATCCTGTCCTGTATCAGCAGAAGCTGTGGCTTGTCTTTCTGTGGCTGGTAACTGACAATTCCGAATGCCTGGAGTTTTTTGAGGGATTCATTAACCTGGGCCGGATCAGCTCTTAGCAGGAAAGCAAGGTTTTTTTCAAAGATGGGCACCGGTTGATCGAAGATACCTTCATAAGTTCTCAGTAACACTTTAATGAGGGGCGTCAGCTCCGGGTTTGTTCTTTCAAAATCATTGATCGTGTTTTTATCGCAGGTAAATTGTAGCCTTGCAGGTAAAAAGACCTGCTCATTGAAGCTCATCAGTTCTTCCTGTTCGAGGGCCTTCAATGCGTGAACGACCAGTTGGGTATCAAGCCTGAATTTCTTAAGAAAGTCGTTCAGGTCAAAATCATAATATCTTCCCTCACCGAGGCCGGTGGGTATCTGGAGGTAGTTAACCAAAGCCTGGTATACTTTCCTGATCTCATATATGCCTGGGAAGCGGATCTCAGGTTGTTTTTTAAGCTCCTCAAGCTCTTTGGCATCGTATAACAAAACCGCATAAGACTTTAGCCCATCACGTCCCGCACGGCCGGCTTCCTGGTAGTAGTTTTCGAGGCAGTCAGGTGTATCCGCGTGAATCACCACCCGGACATCCGGTTTGTCGATGCCCATTCCGAAAGCATTGGTACAGACGATGGTCCTGGTTTCATTTTTTATCCAGCTTTCCTGTTTCCGGCTTCTCTCTTCCTGTGTAAGACCAGCGTGATAAAAGTCTGACCTTATGCCTTGCATGACGAGCAGATCGCTGATGAATTTCGTGCGCTTTCGACTCTTACAATAAACAAGGGATGCACCCGGAACCTTCTGAAGAATTTCAATGATGCGGTTGATTTTGGAATCGGTCCTGAATGAAGAGTAAGAGAGATTGGGTCTCGCAAATGATTGCCGGAAAACAATCTGTTTTTTAAAGCGCAGTTGCTCACATATGTCATCCTGTACAAGAGCGGTAGCTGAGGCACTGAGCGCAAGGACCGGCACCCCGGGCAATTCTTCTCTTAATGCTGCAATGCGCCGGTAGGGTGGTCTGAAATCAAAGCCCCATTGCGAGATACAATGTGCTTCATCAACGGCAATAAGGTTTATGACGAACGCCGGGAGATATTCCCTGAACAACTTTGTTTCAAGCCTTTCAGGTGACACATATAAAAACTTGCAGTTGCTGTTCATGGCAACCTCAAGTACATTGATCACTTCTTTGCGACTCATCCCGGAAAAAATAGCATAAGCTGTAATGCCTTTTCGGCGCAGGTTTTCAACCTGGTCCTTCATGAGTGCAATCAGTGGACTAATAACAAGACACAAGCCTTCAGTGGCCATGGCGGGCACCTGGAAGCAGAGCGATTTTCCTCCACCGGTTGGCAGCAAGGCCAGCGTATCGTTGCCGGCTAACACTGACTTTATGATGTCTTCCTGCAGAGGGCGGAAGGAATCATACCCCCAATAACTTTTTAATACCTGGTGAATTAATTCTGCCATTGCTTCACATTAAACAACTTTCTTAACAAAAAGTCGACCCGAATTAATGGCAAGCACCACATCGCTGAGTCCCATCACAAGCGCACCAAAAGTTGGTGTAAGTAAGCCAAGGGCAGCCACGGGTATGGCAATGATGTTATAGATAAAAGCCCAGAATAGATTTTGTTTGATAGTAAGATAAGTGTGTTTGCCCAGACCAAGTGCAAGGGGCAGATTTTTCAGGCCTTTGTTCATCAGGATCACGTCCCCGGTTTCTATGGCGATCTGTGAAGCATCTGCCATTGAAATACCGATGGTGGCTTTAGCCAGCGCAGGTGCATCGTTGATACCATCGCCAACCATTGCGGTCGGCGCCTTAGCGGTCAGTTCGCCAACGAAGGCCGACTTTTGTGCAGGGCTCTGTTCCGCCATTACTTCGTCAATCCCCAGTTCGCGGGCAACCGGGATACATTTTACTTTTCTATCCCCGCTCAGCAACCAGGTTTTGATTCCGCGGGACTTCAGGTAACTCACCACCTCTTTTGCTTCGCGCCTGATCTCATCTTTCATATCCACCCAGCCGGCGATTTCGCCATTAATACTGAGGTATAAATTGTGTCCGTCCTCAATGCTGTTATCTCCGTCCTCAATGCTGTTATCTCCGTCTTCAATGCTGCCCGCTTCTGCTGAAGCTAATGCCGGGGTTACCGTTGTAGCCGCAGCATAATTACCTGGGTTATGAACTGCCCCCGGAACCAGTGAAGAGTGACTCTTCTGACGGTTATGAGTAAGCGTAGCGATCACATGACTGTAAGATCCGGCCAGGTAAACATTCCCTTCCTTATCCGTTGCCTGCATGCCAAAGCCTTTTAGTTCTACAACCTTTGCCCAACGGATCTCATTTTTGGTTCTCCAGGCATTGGTGATCGTTTTTGCGAGAGGATGATTTGAATATTTTTCAATCGAAAATAATACGCGTTTGAAATTATCATCATCAAGATCAGCGGTTGATATTTTGTATTTCTCAATCTCAAATTTCCCGGTGGTTAAGGTTCCTGTTTTGTCAAAAACCACCTGCCTGATATCTTTGAAAAGTTCCAGGCTCTGGGCATGCCGGAACAAAACCCCGTTCCTGGCTGCCCTGCCTAATCCGACAGCAATAGCAGCGGGTGTGGCAAGACCCATCGCGCATGGACAGGCTATCACCAGGACGGCGATACTGCGCATCAACGGATCAGCCACACTCCCAAGAACAAGGTAATTCACCACAAATGTGATCAACGATATCACCAGCACTACCGGAACAAAAACAGCGCTGATCTTATCTGCCAGTTTCCTGATCTCCATTTTTTCTCCCTGTGCCTGCTTAACAAGATTGATGATATTAGATAAAACAGAATCACTGGCCTCAGCTGTTACCAACACTTTCAATGTGCCATCAATCACCATACTTCCCCCGATCACCGTATCCTTTGCATGTTTCTCTACCGGGAGGCTCTCACCGGTTATGATGGATTCATCAATGCCCGCATCACCCCATAAAATCCTGCCATCTGCAGGAACCTGTTCCCCTGATTTTATCAGGACCAGGTCACCATGTTTCAATACTGTATTTTCGACTGGGAAAATGATTTCCTGGTGATCACCGTCGAAAGCTATCATGTTAGCCATCACTTTTTGTGAACGAGCCAGTGATCGAATGGCCTTTTGCGTTGTCCTTATAGAAACATCTTCCAGGTAGTTACCAAACAGAACAAGTGTGATTATGGATGCGGTAGTTTCATAAAACAGGTAATCGGGACCCAGGTTAAGCATTGTTCCGGTAAGACTGTAACCAAAAGAGGCAACGGCACCGATCGTTACGAGTACATTCATATTCGGCAAACCGTTAGCGATACTTTTAACAGCAGATCTTGCAAAAAAATCCATTCCCGCAATAAAGACCGGGATACAAAGTGCGAGCTGCACATAAGGATTCATCAGCCAGTGAATATGGATCCACCTGTCGAACATGTGGAGCATCAGCGGTAATGTAAATACCAGGCAGAAGAGCAGGCGCTGCCGGTGATTGGCAAATAATATCCTGGTGGCGACCGGAGTCTCCCCATCTTTCTGCACCACCTGGTATCCAAGCGAGCCGATCCCCCGGATCAAAGCGGGTTTTTTAGCCGGGTCTTCAACGCCGAAACTGACTTCGCCGGTAATAGGATTCACCTTGACCTGTTCTGCTCCCTGTTTCTGGAGGTAATTGTTTACCGTCAAGGCACAGTTTGAACAGGTCATTCCTTCAACAATCCATTGCACTTTTTCCATTACTGCAAAGGTATTCTATAAACCCAAAATCGGTTATACATGGCAAAATTCGATATTTTTGAAAAATGGAGTTGATTTTTACCCTGGATGAAATAGACGAGGCCGCCCGGACATTTCACCAGTCGTTCCTGGATAAAAAAGTCTTTGCTTTTCATGGGAAAATGGGTGCAGGAAAAACGACTTTTATTACGACGCTCTGCAGGGTGCTTGGGGTGAAGGGACAGGTTTCGAGCCCGACATTCTCGATCATAAATGAATATAGTTCCGGTGATGGAAGCATTTATCATCTCGATCTTTACCGGCTGAAAAACAGTGATGAAGCAGTGCAGGCGGGGGTTGAGGACGTATTGTATTCAGGTTCGGTCTGCCTGGTGGAGTGGCCGGAAGTGGCGCCGGGTATTTTTCCTGATGAAACACTAAATCTATTCCTGGAGCTAATCGATCCGGATACCCGAAAATTAATAGTAACATCCTGAATCGCCGGTTCGGGAAGAGATATTAAATCGTAAATTGTACTCCCGAAATAGCTCGGGGATAAATCCTAATAGGCGGATGTCGCAACAAAAACCTGTAATCAGTACTTCTTTCAGCTACGAGACTCTTGAGGAAACTCTCGACGTGAAACCCCTCGGCGCACTTTTACACATTGGAATACCAAAAGAAACCGCTTTCCAGGAAAACAGGATAGCACTTACGCCAGAAGCGGTTGGTGTTTTGATAAGCAATGGGCACCAGGTGGTGATTGAACACAACGCGGGGGAAGCGGCCCATTACCGGGATAAAGATTATAGTGAGGCCGGGGCCAAAATCGTGTATGAAAAAGCCGAGGTATTCAAGGCGCCGATCCTGGTTAAATCGGCACCCCCGGTGGATGCGGATCTGCCTTATCTCCAGATGAACCAGGTGATCATATCGCCGATCCATCTTTCGGCTATGAAGGCGGAGTTGCTCGAAAAAATGATGGAAAAAAAGATCACCGCCATTTCATTCGAGAACCTTAAGGATGACAGTGACAGCTATCCCATTGTAAGAAGCATGAGCGAGATCGCAGGCTCAGCAGTCATGCTTATTGCTGCTCAATATCTAAGTTCAGCCAATCATGGCAAAGGCGTTTTATTAGGGGGAATCTCGGGTATTCCACCAACCAAAGTGATCATCCTGGGAGCCGGGATCGTTGGTGAATTTGCGGCCCGGGCAGCACTTGCGCTCGGAGCGTCTGTAAAAGTATTTGACAACAGTGTTTACCGGTTAAAAAGACTTCAGAACAATATAGGCCAGAGAATGTGGACCTCGGTTATGGAACCGCGCATTCTTTCCAAGCAGCTTAAGACCTGCGAAGTAGCTGTGGGTGCACTAGGCTCCCAAAGCGGGAGAACTCCTGTTGTGGTAACCGAAGAAATGGTCAGCAACATGCGCCCCGGAAGTGTTGTCATTGACGTAAGCATCGACAGGGGCGGATGCTTTGATACCTCCGAGATCACTACTCATGAACAGCCTATATTCATGAAATATGGAGTTATCCATTACTGTGTTCCAAATATTCCGTCGGGTTTTGCGCGTACAGCTTCACAGGCCATCTCGAATGTTTTGATGCCATTATTGCTGGAAGCCAGTGATGAAGGTGGATTTGAAAGCCTCGTCTGGCAGAAAGTGCATTTGCGGAGCGGTATCTATTTATTCAAGGGAGCCCTCACGAATTTCCATCTCAGTCAGCGGTTTGATCTGAAATACACAGATCTGAACCTGCTTATAGCCAGCCAAAGATAAAGAAGGTAAAAGAGTGGCATTAAGAAGGACGAATCGATCAGCCGGCCCGCAAATGGCTGTACCCCGATCATGATTCTTGTGGAACCGTGCCTTATTTAAAGTCCGTGATTCGGATTATATGTTTGCAGAATCCATATTCCTGGATGTCATTTGAGCTGACGATGATGGTCCGGTTGTTAGCAAATTCCCGGATAAGTTGCTGGTATAATTCAATGCCTTCAGTGTCCAGGTTCGTACATGGTTCATCCAGCAAAAGGCAACCGACATCTGAAAATACTGCCTGGATAAGCTTCACCCGTTGTTTCATGCCGGATGAATAATATCTTATCTGTTTATCAGCCGCTGCGTTAAGCCCCGCCAGTGCGATAGTTTGCTCGGTAGTAACTCCCTTTAGAAATGGTTTAAATTGTTGATGGAAACGCAGGAATTCATTCAGTGTCATCTCCTCGATCACTTCGAGATATGGGGCGGCAATGGCGATTTGCCTGAAAACATCGTCTATAGCAATGTCAGCATTGCCCTGATACTTTATGGCACCTTCGCTGGTAACAATAGCTCCACCAATAACCTGCAAAAGAGTAGACTTGCCCGACCCGTTAGGACCGGTGATCGCATAATGTTGACCAGGTAAAAATTCGTAGTTGAAATTCCGGAAGATCCAATCGCGGTTGAAGCGCTTGCCGCAATTAGTTAACGATATCTTCATCCACACTATTTTTAGAATAGCGTTTAATGATGCCCCTGTCGCTTTCCCTGATAAAGGTTACGACTTCATCACGTTCATCAGTAGCTGGAAATTCCTCTTCGAGTACTTCCAGGGCCTGGCTGGTGTTAAATCCCTTATTGTAAATAACGCGGTAAATATCAAGAATATGATTGATCCGATCTACGGTAAAGCCCCTTCTCTTCAAACCCACGGAGTTAACGCCCGCATAACTCAACGGTGAGCGGCCGGCTTTGATATAGGGAGGTACATCTTTACCCACAAGAGAACCGCCACTGATAAATGCATGTTGCCCGATCTTCACAAACTGGTGGACGGCACACACACCGCCTAGTCCCACCCAGTCTCCGAGTTGGACATGCCCGGCAAGCTGCGTGTTGTTACTTAGTGTGCAGTTATTGCCGATATGACAATCGTGACCAATATGACTATATGCAAGTATCCAGCAATTGTTGCCGACTACTGTTTTCCACTTGTCTGATGTTCCGCGGTGAATGGTGACAAATTCGCGGATCGTTGTGTTATCGCCAATTTCAACCAAAGTGTCTTCACCGGCGAACTTACGGTCCTGGGGGATGGCAGCTATCACTGCACCAGGAAAGATGCGGCAGTTGTTCCCGATCCTGGCACCTTCCATGATTGTCACGTTACTACCTATCCAGGTTCCTTCGCCGATTTCAACGTTTTGGTGGATCACTGTAAACGGGTCAATCTTGACATTGGTTGCCAGTTTGGCGTTAGGATGGATATAGGTATGAGGGTGAATCATTTTATTTACGTTCTTGAGTGGTGATGCTGAAAATTCTTTAGAGGCATCAGGCAATTGTTCTCCTGAGGAGGCCGGACGAAGATCGTCACTTAGTGAGCCTTTATGGAGCGATTGACGTTTGATAATGTTTGTTATCTTATTAGAAACTAAATATATAACCGACCGGCAAAAATATAATTAATTTGATAAACCTTAATAACTTAAGTTTTAACAAAATATCCATGGCTGGCCAAGCAAATCGTTTCTAATTTCTCTTTATCACCTGGGCCATCAGATCCGCTTCTGTTGCAATCTTGTTGCCGACATACACGGTTCCCCTCATTTCGCATATACCTCGTCGTATTGGTGATAATAACTCCATTTTAAGGATCATGGTATCTCCGGGAACGACCTTTAACTTGAATTTACAATTATCAATTTTTAGAAAATATGTGTCATAATCACCAGGAGGTAGCGCATTTATACAAAGAATACCCCCGGTCTGGGCCAGTGCTTCGATCTGAAGAACGCCCGGCATGACCGGATTACCCGGAAAATGACCTACAAAAAACGGTTCATTGTAAGTTACATTCTTGATACCAACAATTTGTTTGTCAGTAAGTTCTATGATCTTATCTACGAGCAGAAACGGGTAACGGTGGGGTAGGGTCTTCTCGATCTGCTGTAAGGTATAGACAGGTGGGAGGCTCGGATTGTACACCGGAATATCCTTCGCATTTCTGTTTTTCTTAATATAATTTTTTATCTTTTTTGCAAATTCAACATTACTGGAATGCCCCGGACGGTGGGCGATGATATGTCCTTTGATCGCAAAGCCAACGAGGGCAAGATCGCCTATTACATCAAGCAGCTTATGCCTGGCAGGCTCATTCGGATAGCGAAGCTCAAGGTTGTCGAGGTAGCCTTCAGATTTGACATCCATGGTTTCGCGGCCAAACGCCTTTGCAAGCCTAGACATCTCATCTTTCGTGACGGGCTTATCAACAACCACTATTGCGTTATTGAGGTCTCCGCCCTTGATCAGATTATTGTCCAGCAGCGCCTCCAGTTCATGTAAAAAGCAAAATGTACGGCAGGGTGAAATTTCAGATTTGAAGTCACGCATTGACTTCAGGCTCGCGTGCTGGGTGCCGAGGACCGGGCTGTTGAAGTCGATTAATGTGGTGATCTTATAATCGGTAGCTGGCAAAACAACCATTTCCACTCTCTTCTTTTCATCATAGTGAGTGAGATTGGTGTCGAGTGTGTACCACACTTTGGCGGCGTCCTGTTCTACCACACCGGCATCTTCAATGATTTCCACGAAAGGCTCTGAACTGCCATCAATGATGGGAATTTCGGGGCCGTTAAGTTCGATAAGGCAATTATCGACGCCCATGCCCACCAGAGCGGCCAGGATATGTTCAACTGTGCTGATTTTCACTCCCTTATCCTCAAGCGTTGTTCCTCTTGATGTATCGGTGACCAGGTCGCAGTCCGCCTTTATTAATGGTTTACCTGGTACATCTACCCTCTGAAACTGGAAACCAAAGCCTGCATTGGCGGGTTTCAGCGTCATATCTACGTTAATTCCTGTGTGAAGACCTGTTCCTGAAATGCTGACTGCTGAACCTAATGTATGCTGCTTGTCAGAGTTTAATAATGCGTCCATTAAGAGAAAGGAGTTACTTTTTGTTTAATTGTTTGTTCCGAACCTGCAAAAGAAGTGGCAAATATAGGAAATAGTGTGCTTAACCCCGGTTTTGAGAGGATGCATTAGTATAGCAATTAGTGAGCCGGCTGGAAGGTGCTTTCCGTGCTCTGTGCCGTGAATTCTTAGTCTCAGCTCTTTTCAGTCGTGAGTTGCTGCACAAGTTTTTCCAGCAAAATGAGTCTTTTCTCCAGCTCCGGAAGGTTCCGGCTGACTGCCTGGCTGCGAAGGGCACTTGTATAATCATATGCGGGGCTGCCGGTCACTGCACTGTTCGGAACTTTGATTGATTTGCTTACACCGCTCTGGGCATTGATACGGGTGCCATCGGCTATGGTGATATGACCAACGATCCCGACCTGTCCCCCGATCATCGAGTTTTTGCCGATCTTGGTACTGCCGCTGATACCGCTTTGGGCAGCAATCACCGAATTGGGGCCAATTTCCACGTTGTGGGCTATCTGGATGAGGTTATCCAGCTTTGCACCGGTTTTAATCAACGTGGATCCGATGGTAGCCCGGTCGATGGTGGCGTTCGCACCGATCTCCACGAAGTCTTCGACAACGACGTTCCCTATCTGGGGCACTTTCTTAAAACTGCCATCTGCCTGCGGGGCAAATCCAAATCCATCTGCCCCGAGCACTGATCCTGCGTGGATCGTAACGTTTTTCCCGATCATACAATCGTGGTATAACCTGACGCCCGGATGAATAACGGTATTGTCTCCCACCTTCACATTATTGCCGATAAAGGCCTGGGGGTAGATCTTGACATTGTTGCCTATGACTGCATCATCACCGATATAAACAAACGCACCAACAAAAACCTTTTCCCCGATTTTTGCGCTCTTGCTTATATAAGCCGGGTCCTGTATCCCTGTAAGTTGCTGTTGCATCATTTCCTGGTAGGTGGAAAGAAGGGTGGCGAATGCAGTATAAGCATCCGGAACACGGATGAGTGTGGCGTTTATTGGTTCCCGTAATACCTGCGTTTCATTCACAATAATAACCGATGCCTGGGTATTGTACAGGTGATCCTCATATTTGGGATTTGCAAGAAATGCAAGCTGGCCATTCTTCGCTTCTTCTATTTTGCCAAAAGAACTGACTGCTTCTTCCGGATTTCCTTCCACCTTTCCATTAATCAGTGTGGCAATTTGTGTCGCTGTGAATTGCATAATTATGTTATTGATACCGTTCTGAGGAATTTTTACTGCTGGTGTTAATGATGATGTTGACTGCCATTAACAGTTATAGTAACAAATATAATTTTTTTTCACAGGGGTAGACAGATTATGCTGGATCAGCGCGTTGTCTACATTGGAGATGTCCCTGACAGTACCATCCTTAAAAAGGATGTTGATGCTTTCTTCGGATGGATCATAGGTGGTGTTAACTGCCGTTCCGCCAAAAACAAAATAATCGCATTCATTACCCGTCAGGCCAAACTTCCTGCAAACCCGTGCCCGTATTTCCTGTATCCAGGTCTCATCGATTGGATCAACCTGCATTTTTACCTTTAGCAGTTTTCTTTCTACCAGGCTCCTGCAGAGGATGGACAGCACCTTGTCTTCGTGGAAGCTCCAGTTTTTTATCGCTGCCAGCATATCGTAATCATCGAGCAGGCAAAACTTGTCAAGGTGCTTTTCAATAGGCGTTTTGAGCTCATCGTAGTGAAGAAAGAAATCAAGAACAGGTGAGCATGCCGGTACGCGATGTCCAAGGCTGATAAGTTCTTTGGCGCGCTGTATAATTTTGACAAGCATCTTTTCAGCAGACAGTACCGTTTTGTGCAGATAAACCTGCCAGTACATCAACCTCCTTGATACAAGAAATTTTTCTATGGTGTAGATGCCTTTTTCTTCTACCATCAGATCACCGTGATTTACCGTAAGCATTTTCAGGATTCGATCATAACCAATCACACCTTCAGAGACACCTGTAAAAAAACTATCCCGGGTGAGGTAATCCATCCTGTCAACATCCAGTTGACCGGAGATCAGCTGGTGCAAAAAAGATTTGTGATAGTTGTTTGTAAAGATCTGTATTGCCGTTTCAAGCTGTCCGTTGAATTGTTCATTCAATACCCGCATGATCAGGATTGAAAGTGCTTCATGTGAAATGCCGGGTATTAGTATATTTTCAAGTGCATGAGAATATGGGCCGTGTCCTATATCGTGAAGAAGTATAGCGATTTTTGCGGCGACCTCTTCTTCATGAGTAATTTCAATTCCCTTTCCTTTTAACTCGGTCAGGGCATTGCACATCAAATGGTAAGCTCCAAGGGAGTGATGCATGCGGCTATGAACTGCACCCGGGAATACCAGTTCCGCAAACGCCATCTGGTGAATCCGTCTTAACCGCTGATAAAAGGGATGAGAGATAACCTGGTAAATAAGTGGATGATCTATGGTCAGGAATCCATAAACCGGGTCATTGATAATTTTTCTTGGGTTAACCGGCATGCGCTGCTTTCCGTTTTGTTAAAATTACTGCCAATTGCAGCGATCAAAAGTACAAAGGGAAATTAGATAAAATAATTTTGTTAGCTTTCTATCCGCCCTTTTCAGACAAGCCCGGATAGTTGGTATCGGCAATCATTCATTATTTAAATTTTATTATGGCATTAGGAAAGATACTTTGGGTAGATGACGAAATTGAGAGCTTGCAGTCGCAGATAATGTTTCTGCGTAATAAGGGTTATGAAGTGAATGCGCTGACAAATGGATTTGACGCCGTAGATTATGTAAAGATCAACCCGGTTGATGTGGTGCTGATGGATGAAACCATGCCGGGTATAACAGGACTTGAAACATTAGCAAAAATAAAAGAAGTGAATCAGCAGATCCCGGTTGTGCTGATCACTAAAAATGAAACGGAAAACCTGATGGATGATGCCATTGGTTCGCAGATAAGTGATTACCTGATCAAACCCGTGAATCCGAACCAGGTACTGTTAAGCCTGAAAAAGATCATTGATAACCGGAGGCTGGTGGCCGAAAGAACAACCACCGCTTACCAGCAACAGTTCCGTAATTTGTTTATGGCACTGAACAGTAACCCTGATCACAATGAGTGGATGGAAATCTATAAAAAGCTGATCTATTGGGAGCTTGAAATGGAAAAAAGCGATAGCCCTGAAATGCAGGAAGTATTGCAATCGCAAAAGAGCGAGGCCAATACAGAATTCTTCAAGTTTGTTTCGAAGAATTATGCAAAGTGGGTGAATCCGAAAGGCGACAGCGGGCCAATCATGTCAAATACGCTTTTTAAATTTAAGGTGCTGCCCCATGTTGAAAAGGGCGTACCAACGTTTTTTGTGCTGCTTGATAATCTCCGGTTCGATCAGTGGAAAGCCATACAGCCGATCTTTTCAGATAATTTCCGCATACATGAAGAAGATACTTTTTACAGTATTCTTCCCACGGCAACGCAGTATGCACGTAATGCAATCTTTGCCGGGCTGTTACCGGTCGAGATCGAAAAGCAGTTTCCACAGCTATGGAAAAACGATGAAGATGATGGCGGCAAAAACCTGAACGAGGAAGATTTCTTTCGTGCTCAACTGAAAAGACTGAAAAGAGAAGATATAAAGTTTTCTTATACCAAGGTGGTTAACTACCAGGCAGGACAGGACCTGGTCAACAATATGCATAACCTGCTGGGAAATGATCTGAATGTGATCGTTTACAATTTCGTGGATATGATGAGTCATGCCCGTACTGAGATGGAAGTGCTGAAAGAACTGGCAGGTGACGAGATCAGTTACCGGTCGGTTACCAGGAGCTGGTTCGAGCACTCACCCCTGCACCAGGCCCTTAAGAAAGTCGCAGATAAAAAGATCAATATAATTCTCGCAACGGATCATGGCAGCGTGAGGGTGAAGACCCCGACCAAAGTGATCGGTGACAAACAAACGACAACCAACCTGCGTTACAAACATGGCAGAAACCTGAATTACGAGCCGAAACAGGTATTGGCGTTCCGGGATCCCAAAGAGGCCGGCCTTCCGGTACCGACCGTCAATTCTTCCTATATTTTCGCCAGGGAAGATGTGTTTCTCTGTTATCCGAACAACTACAATTATTACGTCAATTATTATAAAAACAGTTTCCAGCACGGTGGATTGAGCCTGGAAGAAATGATAGTTCCCGTGATCCGGATGAGTAACCGGTAACCGGGCGATCGGATTAGTGTTATAGCGGCTGGGATGTGGATAATATGGTCCGCCAGCCGCTATTTTTCATTTAAATTTGCCGCCTGAGAGAGATCATTTAATCAATGAACGAATGAAATACACGCAGAACACGCTGGATAAAATTGAAAAGATACTTGATGAGGCCTCCTATGTGGTTCGATATGAAAGAGGTACTTTTCAGAGCGGTTATTGTATTCTTGAAGACAAAAAAGTAGTAGTGCTTAATAAGTTTTTGCAGACTGAAGGGCGTATCAATACCTTGTTTGATATAATTCCCCAGTTAGCTATCGATACCGAAAACTTTACTCCTGAAACCAGGAAGCTTTATCTTGAAGTGATGAACCGCAAGCCCGAGAGCCTGAGCTGACAAATAGCAGATGAATATCCCACCTCTTACAATAACATTTCTAGGCACCGGCACCAGCGGGGGCGTACCCATGATTGGATGCGATTGTGAGGTGTGCAGATCAACAGACAAAAAAGACAAGCGACTCAGATCCAGCATTCTCATCAGATCGCCACATACAACAATTGTAGTGGATTCAGGACCGGATTTTCGTTACCAGATGTTGAGGGCAGATGTAAAACATCTTGATGCGATCGTTTACACGCATTCCCATAAAGATCATGTTGCAGGCCTGGATGATGTGCGTGCCTATAATTTTTTTTCGGGTCAGCCCATGCCCGTTTACTCGGATGAGATGACCCAGCAGGTATTGATCAGGGAGTTTCCATATGCGTTTAAGGATACACGTTATCCCGGTGTGCCGGAGATACAACTCAATTCTATAGCACTTGACCCTTTTGTACTGGGCGATATACCGGTGATACCGATACAGGTCTGGCATCTCAAAATGCCGGTGCTGGGCTATCGTTTTGGAAGGTTCACTTATATAACGGATGCTAACCGGATCGAGGAATCTGAGAAACAAAAGATCAGGGGATCGGAGGTCCTTGTGTTAAATACCCTGAGAAAACAAAAACACATTTCTCATTTCTCTTTGCAGGAAGGTGTTGACCTCGCCCGCGAGTTAGACATCCCGCAGGTGTGGTTCACACACATGAGTCACCAGATGGGAAAACATGCAGAAGTATGTGTTGAATTGCCTTCCGGAATTTCGCTTGCTTATGACATGCTGCAGGTAGTGGTGTAAGCCGGTATTTCTTCTATATGCTGGTGCAGCTTCTTCTTTATCGTGTTCGTTGTTCTCATTGATCATGGTTGTTATTGTGGTTGATTGAGGCTGTTATTGTGGTTGATTGAGGCTGTTGTTGTGGTTGATTGGGGCTGTTGTTATCGTTGATTGAGGCGATTATTATCATTGATGGTCTGAGCCATCATTTTCTTTTATATCCCGGGTGATCTTCATTCATCGTGATTTTTGTTGTTCTCATTGATTGTGGTTGTTGTTCTCAATGATTGGGTTGTAGTCCTCATTAATTGTGGTTGTAGTTGTCAATAATCGACGTTGGATTCCACATTTATTTCGGTTGTTTTTCTCATTGCCTGGAGCAGCCAAAGTCGCAGTTTTGCATATGCGCGAGACTATAAAAGAATACTTCACATTCAGTAAAAAAGAGCGTACGGGAGTCCTGGTTCTGATCACAATCGTCATCGCAACGGCAGTCGCCCCGGCATTTTATAGCCCGGATGATATCCGGGAAGTGGATAGTACAATGCTTCAACGCTTCAATGACCAGATAAAAGTGCTTGATGCGGGTGATGATTACCGGAATGGTACCGACTCCGCCTATCGTGAACGGCGCGGCGAGTACGGGAACAGGCAATCACCAACGAATGACTCCTGGCATAACCGTGGTTATGCGGACCAAAGGGAGTATGCAGAAAAGAGGGAATATTCCGACAAGAGAGAATATCCGGATAACGGTGATTCTGATATCGGTGACTCGGATAATGATTATGCGGATAATAATGCTGCCGATAATACAAAAAACAGGAACAATTACAGGTCAGAAAAACAAAAATATGGATCAAAAAAGCAAAACGTGGTGATGTTTGATTTTGATCCGAATGCCATCACAACAGCTGGCTGGGTCCGGTTGGGAGTGAGCGAAAGGACAGCAGCTACCATTGATAGATACAGGTCCAAAGGCGGAAGGTTCCGGAAAGCGGAAGATCTTCTGCGCATCTATGGGTTATCGGAGCACGACAAGAAGAGGTTATTACCCTTTGTAAAAATCCGCAATCAGGAATCGCAGACCGGGCGGATCAAGGAATCGATAGAAGGCAGCTTCAACGAACCAGCTGAAGGAAAGCAACCGTATAATCCGGGAAAACCGGTTGATGATCACAAATCTTATCCACGAAAGATCTCCCGAATTATCGACATCAACACAGCGGATAGTATCGCCTGGAGTTCCCTGCCTGGAATCGGCCCGGTACTAAGTCAACGGATCATCAAATACCGCGATCGCCTCGGAGGTTTTTATTCCATTGAACAGGTCGGGGAAGTTTATGGTTTACAGGACAGTGTTTATGAAAAGATTTTTCCTTTTCTTAGCCTGGTGGCCGGGGTCCGCAAAATAAATGTGAATGAGGCGACCCCTCAATTGCTCGGGCAGCACCCATACTTCAGACCACCACTCCCCAGGGCAATCGTTGACTATCGTTCGCAACACGGTAGTTTCAAAGAAATCGATGACCTTAAACAGGTAGTATCAATTACCTCGGAATTGTTTAACCGGATCTCTCATTATTTAACGCTTTGAGTAAAATACCGCTACTATATATAAGTCGGGGAGCCATTATGTTAGCGAAATGCCCGGCAAAATAGTTTCGGCAATGGCTTAGTACTGACGTATAATATTTTTTTAATACTTTAGCTGCGCTACCTACCTAAGCATTCAATTATGAGTCGGGGCGACATGAACGAATTGAAACGCCTGGTTTCTGAGCTGCAATTCAATATCAATTCCAGGTTTGATGCTGTAGACAGCAGGCTCGACACAATATCAAAAGACATCGAATCAATAAATAAAATAACGATGTTTAGAGAAGTGCCTGACAACATTGACCGGTTTGCCAGACAAATAGTTACCCACTAACTGATGGATGCAAAAGATCAAAATAAAAACTAACATTTGTTAGCATTTATCGGCAGAAATTCTTAGATTGCATGGGCCGTTAACGGGTTTAGTTAGCGGATACGGGTGTTAACGAATTGCACCAGCCTATCAACGATTGCTTGCCTTTAATCATTATCAAAGTATGAATTTTCAGTCTTCAGAGCTGACCCAGCAAGTGGCTCAGAGTACCCGTGATTTCGCTAATCAGTATATAAGGCCCCATGTGATGAAATGGGATGAAGCACAGGAACTTCCTGTTGACGTTCTTCGTGAGATGGGTAAGCTGGGTTTAATGGGTGTATTGGTCCCTGAAGAATATGGAGGGGCAGGCCTGAGTTATTTTGAATATGTAAACGTTATACAGGAGGTTGCCCGCGTTTGCGGATCAATCGGACTAAGTGTTGCTGCGCATAATTCTTTATGTACAGGTCATATCCTGAACTTTGGTAACCAGGATCAAAAGAGGAGGTGGTTGCCAAAACTGGCCTCCGGCGAATGGCTCGGTGCCTGGGGCTTAACTGAACCGGGAACCGGGAGTGATGCAGGGAACATGAAAACCACAGCTGTTCGCGAAGGCGAAAACTGGGTATTGAACGGAACCAAATGCTGGATAACGCATGGTATTTCCTGTAATGTTGCGGTCGTAATAGCAAGAACCGGTGAGCCAAGAAGCAAGAATAATGCGACGGCATTCGTGGTAGAGAAAGGCACTAACGGTTTCGCTGGTGGAAAAAAAGAGAATAAACTAGGGATGAGGGCCAGTGAGACGGCAGAAATGATCTTTGATAATTGCACAATTCCGGATAGTAACCGGCTTGGTGAGGTAGGAGCAGGGTTCAAACAATCATTGAAGATCCTGGATGGCGGTCGGATATCAATTGCAGCTTTGTCACTAGGCATCGCGAAAGGGGCTTATGATGCAGCCATAAAGTATTCGAAAGAGCGATACCAGTTTGATCAGCCGATCTCGAATTTCCAGGGCATCTCTTTCAAGCTTGCGGATATGGCTACAGAGATCATGGCAGCTGAGTTGTTGACCATGCAGGCCTGTGATCTCAAGAACCGGGGTGAACAGATGACAAAAGAAGCCGCAATGGCAAAGTATTATGCCAGCGAAGTAGCAGTAAAGGTGTCAAATGAGGCTGTACAGGTTTTTGGTGGCTACGGCTATACCAAGGATTTCCCGGTTGAAAAATTTTATCGCGACAGTAAACTTTGCACGATAGGTGAAGGCACTTCTGAAATTCAAAAACTGGTCATCGCCAGGGAAGTGTTGAAAGACTAAAGCATTCGCAAGTGTTGACAGACTGAATAATCCGGAAGTGTTGAAAGACTAAATCATTCGGAAGCGTTAGACTAAATATTTTTATGTGAAGATGATTGCTTGTCATCTTGGCCTCCGTGGATTTTCGGGGGCCTTTTGTTTATAACACCTCTTGCACTATGAACGCCCTCTACGGGTAAGTCGCCATTAACCCCGGAATAGAGTATGTTTGAATCACGCTTATCTGTCCGGAAAGTATCGTTAATCCAGGAAGTCTTTATCTTCCTTTGGACTGTATTTATCGAACAGCTTATCGATTGCGCCGGAAAACATCGGAAATTTTTCCTTGGTGAAATCCTTTACAATTCCGATCGCTGCATAGGCCTGTTCTTCTGATAAGCCAGCTGCTTTTAAACGTTCTACAAGATCCTGCATGGTGAGATGATTGATGGGTTTGAAAACTGTTTAATATCGCAAAATGAGCGCAAACAAAAACCGGGCAAAACCCGGTTTCTAAATTAGATTATATCGCTAAGGAAAGTGTAATTTATATTGACTAAATAAACTGGACCTAAAGAACAGGAAATTGGACTCAGATAACAGCATTGCTCATCAGGCTACCTTCAGAAGGCTCATCTTGCTGTGATCAAATTTGTCACGTGCGTACTGGATGTTTACATTGAAAGCCGTCTGTTTGGTTGAAGGCATTTCAAACATGGCATCGGTGAGGATGCTTTCACAAATGCTTCTGAGGCCCCTCGCTCCGAGCTTATACTCGAGTGCCTTGCTGACCATGAAGTCGAGCACTTCTTCTTCAATGGTTAACTGTATACCTTCCAGTTCGAACAGTTTACGATACTGCTTGTACAGCGCGTTTTTTGGTTCTGTAAGAATTGAACGAAGGGTTGATTTATCCAGCGGGTTCAGGTGCGTAACCACCGGCAAACGACCCAACAATTCGGGTATCAATCCAAAACTTTTAAGATCGGTTGCGTTGATATACTGAAGCAGGTTTTTCTTCATGTTGTCCTGCAGTTCCTTATTCACGTTGAACCCGATTGAATTGGTATTCACCCTGCGGGCGATAACCTTGTCAATTCCATCGAATGCCCCACCGCAGATGAAAAGTATATTTTGTGTGTTTATCTTTATCAGCTTCTGCTCCGGATGTTTACGCCCACCCTGTGGCGGCACAAGTACATCAGTGCCTTCCAGTAATTTTAGCAGGCCTTGTTGTACTCCTTCACCACTTACATCGCGGGTAATTGAAGGATTGTCGCCTTTGCGGGCAATCTTATCAATCTCATCGATGTAAACTATACCTCTTTCGGCAGCGGTAACATCGTAATTGCAAACCTGCAGAAGCCTGGTGAGTATGCTTTCGACATCTTCACCAACATAACCGGCTTCGGTGAATACGGTAGCATCCACGATAGCGAATGGAACGTTCAGCAATTTAGCGATGGTCTTTGCAAGCAGGGTTTTACCGGTACCGGTTTCACCCACCATCACGATATTGCTCTTTTCTATTTCGATGTCATTGTCAGCAGGTTTTTGCTGCAACCTTTTGTAATGATTATAAACTGCTACTGCAAGCACGCGTTTAGCTTCGTCCTGCCCGATAATGTATTCATCCAGGAAACGTTTAACCTCTACTGGTTTCTTTACATTGAGCTTGAACTGGGAGGCTGATGTTGAATTATCGTTCCGGATCATCAGCTCCTGCTCGATGATTTCCCTCGCGTGTTCAACACAGTTCTCACAAATATGACCTTCCTGCCCGGCGATCAGGATCTTCACTTCATCCCGGCTCCGGCCACAAAAGGAACAATGTAATGTTGTTTTTGCCATTTTATTCAGTCTGATTGCAAAGGTATCCAACAAATTGGATTATACTACCAATTTCTCTGGATATCTTGATAAAGGCCGGCGAAAAACCGGCCTTTTATAATTCTTTTATAATTTCTCAACTAGCTGATCCACAATGCCGTAATCAATCGCCTCCTTTGCGTCCATCCAGTAATCCCGGTCGAAGTCCTTCATGATCTGCTCTGGCTTTTTACCGCAGTTTGCAGCAAGTATCCTGGCACCTATTTCTTTGACACGTTTTGTTTGTTTCGCCTGGATTTCCAGGTCAACGGAAACGCCCTGGATATAACCACCCAGGCTCGGTTGGTGGATCATCACTTCCCCATGCGGAAATATGAACCTTTTGCCTTTCACACCGCCGCTGAGCAGGATGGAACCCATAGAAGCCGCAAGGCCCATGCAAATGGTACTTACAGGACTCTTCAGCATCCGCATTGTATCGTAGATCACCATTCCACTGGTCACCACGCCTCCCGGGCTGTTGATAAAAAACTTGATCTCTTCACCGGGCTTATCTGCATCCAGCAGCAAAAGTTTTGTGGTAACATCTTTTGCCGATTTATCATCTACCACACCCCATAAATACACGGCGCGGTTTTGAAAAAAGTACTTTTCGAGTTTCTTGGCATACATGGCCGCTTCGGCTCCTTTATCTTTTACCGGTTTTTCTTCCGGCTCATCATCATCATCTCCGTTTTCACTGACCAGTGGTTTCAATAAATATCCTGGATTAATAATCATAATTTTTTCTTTGATAATTTTAATAAGGGGATTAATCTTTTCTATCCTTTCTTGGGTTTGTTACCAGTACTTCATCTACGAGGCCGTATTCTTTTGCTTCTTCAGATGTAAGCCAGTAATCACGGTCGCAATCCTTCTCAACCTGTTTGAGCGACTTACCCGTATGGTTGGAAATAATATCGTACAGATTTTTTTTGATCTTTTTTATCTCGGCAACAGTGATCTCAATATCGCTGGCCTGTCCGCCTATGGCACCACTAGGCTGATGGAGCATCACACGGCTATGCTTAAGCGCAGTTCTTTTACCAGATGCACCTGCGGTCAGCAGAACTGCACCCATAGAGGCAGCCATACCAATACAGATGGTAGAGACATCAGGAGTTACATATTGCATCGTGTCGTATACACCGAGGCCTGAATAAACGCTGCCACCGGGGCTGTTTATATACATCTGAATGTCGCGCTGGCGATCTGTGCTGTCAAGGAACAACAACTGGGCAGTGACGATGTTCGCAACTTCATCGTTGATCGGGTATCCGAGGAAGATAATGCGGTCCATCATCAAACGGCTATACACATCCATAACCGCAATATTCATTGGTCTTTCCTCAATGATATTAGGAGTCAGGTTCGTGATCATGTGCTTGTTGTAATCGTTCAATGTATTACTGGAGATCCCGCGGTGTTTAACCGCGTAGTTTTCAAATTCTTTTCCTAAATGCATATGATATTGTTAATGAGTAATTTTAATTGTGACCGGCAATTTAAGCCATTGTAGGAAACCAAATACCATGCAAAATAAAAAAACGGACAAATTGGCGTTCGTCTAAACGAAACCGGCATGAAAAGCAGCCAAAAGACTTGCATTCATGCCGGTAACTTTATTCCTGTACTGTAGCCGCTAACGAGGCCGGGTACCGGAGAATTAAATGATCAATGCTGGTGATGCTGATGTTTAGCAGTTTCTTTAGCGAAATCATCAACGCTGATCTCCTGCTCCGCTGCATTCACTTGCTGATCAGCGAAACTGAACACCTTGTCGGTCTGGATACGATGATAAGCATCTTCAACAAATTTCTTATCCTGCATCATTTTGTTAACATATTCCGTGATCCATGGTTGTTCTGCATCTCCCGCATTCATACCCATGTAACCAAAAAGCTGCTGTTTAGCGAAGGCCTTCAGATCTTCAGGGAGAACTTCTATCTTATTTTCACGAACGATCTTGTCGATGATCAGGGTCCATTTTAACTGGTTTACAAAAGAGGGGAATTCCGCTTCAACTTCTTCTTCAGTTTTTTTCTTTTCCTCGTTTGTCTGCATCCATTTTTTCAGGAAGCTTTCAGGGAACTCGATATTGGTATGATCGAGTAACACATGATAGATCTCATGCTGCAGGTGATTGCGGCTCTGGGTCTCCCAGTACGACTCAATATCTTTCTTGATTTCTGCCCTGAACTCTTCTTCAGTAGGGATGTTCTTCGCGGGGAACGCGGTTTTGAAAAATTCTTCGTTGAGTTCCGGCTTTTCTACATGACCAACCTTTGTTATATCGAGCCGGAAGCGGCGCTCAGCAGCTGCGGGATCATTTTTGTCAAGGCCCAGGTCACTGATGATCCATTCTCTTTCTTTTGGCTCAAACGCTTCAGACAACCGGACATTGACAGTGTCACCAATCTTTTTTCCCATCAGGTTAGGGCGGAAGCTTTCTGAGAAATATTTGACAAGGAGCGAATTATCTTTTTTGATACCGCCTTCTACTTCATTTCCGTCAGCGTCAATTTCAGTAAAGGTCAGGTTCAGGACATTTTCATCACCGGTTACTGATTCGGGGTCGGTCATTTTACCATTTCTCAGGCGGACACGCTCGATCTCGTCATTGATCATTTCGTCTGTCACTATGACCTTGTAACGGGTAAGCGGTTCAGAACGCAGATCAGGTAACTGGAATTCCGGTTTGAGACCCACTTCGAATGCAAAGGCGTATTCGTCCGGTTTGTTCATGTCGATCTGGCGCGCATCGTTCTCCGAAAGTGGGAGGGGTTGAGCAAAGATCTCCAGCTTTTCAGACGTCATGTAGGTATTAAGTTCCTTCTCAACGGTTCTTAGTACCTCTTCGGTAAAAACAGCGGGGCCATGCATCTTTTTGATCATGCCGGCGGGAACCATTCCTTTACGGAAACCCGGGATATTTGCAGATTTGCTGTAAGTTTTTAATGCTTTTTCAAAAGAAGGCAGATAATCATTGGTGCCTACTTTCACTGTGATTTTGTCGTTCAGCAGACCAATATTCTCTCTTGTTACTGTTGCCATATATTTTTATTTGAAAATGTCCCAAATTTTATTTTGGGGTGCAAAGGTAAGAATACAGTTGAATATTTTCAGATCGAATATTTTAACTTTTATCTGGCAATTTCCGGGGAGTTCATTCGCAATTTCCGGGATTTCAGCCATCATGAAGCACCAGCAGCGGGATTTTGGTCTGATGGGCCATTTCGGCGGTATGGATCTTATTGAATAATCTTTCAAAAAATGTATGCTTATGGGCCAGCATTACCAGCATCTGGATATCGTGTTCATCAACGTAGTGGTTGATGCCGTGAGTGATTGATTCGTCGGTGATAATTGTAAAGCTGTGGTTGACGGTGCCGAGCAAAGCCGAAATGTTCTTTTTCGAAAGAAGTTCCCGCTCGCTGCTCTCGCTGATCCCGGCTTTCCTGATGTGGACGATATGTACCTGCCCCTGGAATTTTTCTGCTATGTCCAGCATCGGGCGGAAAAGATTGGCAGAAAATGAATAACTGAAATCGCTGGCATAAACAATCTGTTTTATGGGGTTGAACACTGCGTTATGCGGTACCACCAACACGGGTGTCTTTGCTTTTCTTACTACACTTGCCGATGTGTTTCCTATTAAATTGTCAAGGCCTCCTGCACCGCGCATGCCAATAACGATCAGGTCGGCTTTTGCCTCCTGGGCAGCCAGCGTTATCTCTTCTGAGGGCATACCGATCTGGACCTGGCTCTCTACCTCAATATCAAAATTTTCATGCAATTCAGCGGCTTCACGGCGGATCATCTGTTCGTTTTCCGTCTGAAGTTCATTCACGGAGATCATGACGTACGGGACCTCGGTAACCGGCGTTGGCATCATGTAGGCATGAAAGAGGATCAGTTTTGCTTTGTATGCCTTGGCAAGGGATGCAGCATAAATACTCGCGGTTCTTGAAGAAGGGGAAAAGTCGATTGGAACAAGTAGTGTATCCATAACCGTAATTTTCCTAAAGTTACAAATATAAAAACGGTCCCGCTACCTGGCGGGACCGTTTGTGCGCATGGAGGGACTCGAACCCCCACGGATCACTCCACCAGATCCTAAGTCTGGCGCGGCTACCAATTACGCCACATGCGCAATCTGTAATCGGATCCACCTTAAAAGTCAGTCAACCTTTCCTTTAAGGTTTGCAAAAGTAGGAGTTTTAATAGAAATAGAGAAAACACTTTCTTTTTTGTAAATTCGTAGAGATAATAAGATGAAACACCCAGGTTGGATTTTGACACCCTTGGAGATGTGTACAGGGAGTTTCTCCCGCACGTGCGGGAACAATTTAAAATAATTATGAAGGGATGAATGGATACAGTTGCTGCAATACCCAAATATAACCTGAACGAAGAGCAGGAAAAGAAGTTGATTTTGCGTGAGTACCGGGCTATGTTACGCGGATTGAAGCCGAAATTAAAACCCGGAGATAAGGAGCTTGTGCGCGTTGCATTTGAAATGGCAGCCGAAGCACATGTTACCACCCGCCGTAAAAGCGGTGAGCCCTACATACTTCATCCGTTGGCCGTAGCCCGGATCTGTATCGAGGAAATTGGCCTTGGTGTGCGGTCGACCATCTGCGCTTTACTGCATGACACCGTTGAAGACACAGATATCACCTTAAGAGATATAGAGCGCGAGTTCGGCTCCGAAATTGCGCGTATTGTTGACGGACTCACCAAAATCTCCAATGTAATTGATGTCAATGCTTCGCAGCAGGCAGAAAATTTCAAAAAAATATTACTGACCCTTACTGATGATCCAAGGGTTATCCTGATCAAACTGGCAGATCGCCTGCATAACATGCGGACGATGGACAGCATGAAAAGGGAGAAGCAGCTTAAGATTTCTTCGGAAACCGTTTATGTATATGCACCCCTCGCACACCGAATGGGCTTGTATAATATAAAAACGGAAATGGAAGATCTTTCCATGAAATATCTTGAGCCGGAAGAATACAAAGAGATCGCCAGGAAACTTGCTGAAACCAAAAGAGAGAGATCAAGATATATCAATGAGTTTGTAAAACCGATCAAGGAAAAACTCGAAAAGGGCAACTTCCAATTTGAACTTTACGGGCGTCCGAAAAGCATACACTCTATCTGGAACAAGATGCGCAAAAAAGGAGTTGCCTTCGAAGAAGTGTATGACCTGTTTGCGATCCGTGTGATTCTGAATTCACCGCAGGAACGGGAAAAGGAAGATTGCTGGAAGGTTTACTCATTGATCACTGATGAATACACCCCTGCTCCCGAACGCCTGCGCGACTGGCTGAGCAATCCAAAAGCAAACGGCTACGAAGCGCTGCATACCACGGTGATGGGACCCCAGGGAAAATGGGTTGAAGTACAGATCAGGACAAAGAGGATGAATGAGATTGCCGAGAAAGGTCTTGCTGCACACTGGAAATACAAAGAAGGTACCTCAGATGAAAGCCGGTTTGATAAATGGTTTCACCAGATCCGGGAAATGCTTAACAACCCGGATACCGATACAGTGGATTTTCTCCAGGATTTCAAGACCAGTTTTCTTGCGGAAGAGATCTATGTTTATACGCCTAAGGGAGATGTAAAAATGTTGCCGGTTGGCTCAACAGCACTGGACTTTGCATTTGCTATCCATACGATGGTCGGCTCGCAGTGTATTGGTGCCAAACTGAATCACAAACTGGTGCCCATTAGTCACAAGCTTCGCAGCGGGGACCAGGTTGAGATTATCACTTCAGCTAAACAAAAGCCGAATGAAGACTGGTTGAAACTGGTTGTAACTGCAAAGGCGAAAACCAAGATCAAAGATTCACTAAAAGAAGAAAAACGAAAAGTTGCAGATGACGGTAAATACATGTTGCAGAAAAAGCTGGAGAATTTCGGTGCAGCCTACACGCAGCATAATGTAGACATACTTACTGCCTACTATAAACTACCATCTCCACTTGACCTCTATTACCAGATTTCGGTAAAAACGATCGACCTGAAAGAACTCCATGAGTTCCAGCTTCTCGGTGACAAACTTGAGCCTCCCAAACCGGTGAGAGTGATCCAGGAAGTAAAAACGGAAAGTGCGGCCCAGGCGGCAATGGCAAAAAAAGATGCAGAGCTGATCATCTTTGGTGAAAGCAGCGACCGCATCGTGTACAATCTTGCAAACTGTTGCAAACCGATTCCCGGAGACGATGTATTCGGGTTTGTAACCACCGGTAAAGGGCTGACCATTCACCGTACCAATTGCCCGAATGCGGCGAAACTAATGGCAAATTATGGCCACCGCGTGGTTAAAACCAAATGGGCGAAAAACAAAGAAATATCCTTCCTCACGGGTCTTAAGATCGTTGGGCTTGATGATGTGGGCGTGATCCATAAAATTACTAACCTTATCTCCGGTGAACTGAAGATCAATATCAATGCAATGACCATCGAAGCCAAAGAGGGCCTCTTTTTTGGAAATGTCAGGATTTATGTGCATGATAAGGAAGAGCTTGATGAGCTCGTGGTAAGACTGAAAAAACTTCCTGGTATCGAAACGGTTGACCGTTATGATACAGAATCCCCATAATAAGCTACAGCTCAAAATGCCTTCCGCATATTAACCTAATCTACCTATTTTTGCCGCTCTTCAAGCAAAACTTAAAAGCAAATCAATGGTTGATGTATTATTAGGTCTTCAATGGGGCGATGAAGGCAAAGGCAAGATTGTGGATTTCTTTGCGCCCCAGTACGATGTTATTGCACGATTCCAGGGCGGACCAAATGCGGGTCATACTTTATACGTGAACGACAAAAAAATTGTTCTTCACCAGATACCTTCAGGCATCTTCCACGAAAATACCATTAACCTGATCGGCAACGGAGTGGTCCTTGACCCGGTAACCCTGAAAAGGGAATGTGAAGCCGTTAAGGCGTTCGGCGTCAACTATAGTAAGAATTTATATATCGCTCAGCGTACCCATGTTATCCTTCCAACGCACAGGGCACTTGATAAAGCTTCAGAATTAATAAAGGGAAGTGAAAAGATCGGGTCAACACTCAAAGGTATAGGCCCCGCCTATATGGATAAAACCGGCCGTAATGGTTTAAGGGTAGGTGATCTGTTCGACAAAACTTTTACAACGCAGTATATCAAGCTCAGGCTGAAACATCAGAAACTGCTTGACAGCATGAATTTCCATGAGGATATTTCAGCCTGGGAAGAAGAATTTTTCGAAGCCGTTGAATTTATGAAAGAATTCAAAATTGTAAACGGAGAGTATTTTATCAATGAAAAAATCAGGCAGGGAAAACGAGTGTTGGCAGAAGGGGCGCAGGGCTCTATGCTTGACGTTGACTTCGGAACATTTCCATATGTTACTTCATCCAATACCATCTCAGCCGGAGTTTGTACAGGCCTGGGAATCGCTCCACAACACATTAAAGACGTAATCGGAGTAACCAAGGCCTATTGCACCAGGGTTGGTGGTGGACCCTTCCCCACAGAACTACATGACGCCACCGGTGAAGAATTAAGGAAGATCGGGGCTGAGTTCGGAGCAACAACCGGCAGACCACGCAGATGCGGTTGGATAGACCTGGTAGCGCTTAACTTCGCCTGCATGATCAATGGGGTCACTAAACTGGTTATGACAAAGGCCGACGTTCTGGATGCTTTTGAAGACCTGAAAGTGTGCACTGCGTATAATATCAATGGCAGCCAGACCAAAGAAGTACCTTTCCAGATGACCAGGCTTAAAATTGAACCGGAACTTCAATCTTTCAAAGGTTGGAACAAAGACATCACAGCTCTGAAATCGGCTACAGAATTACCTGGTGAAATGTCTCAGTATGTTGACTTCATTAATAACTACCTTGGAGTAAATATTCACTTTATATCGAACGGTCCAGGCAGGGATCAATTAATAAAAATTCACTAACTTGATTAGAGAAAATTATTGAAATAAACAGGTGTTTTCTTTAAAAAATTACCGCTTAAAAATTTTTAAAAAAAAGTTTGGCGAATTAAAAACTTCGCTGAAATTTTACAGTAATCTTATTATTGCAATTGGATCCTAACAAAAGAAACCCGGGCTTTTCCACTGATCCAATTTTAATCAATTAATTGAAAAATCATTAACCCCCGGTAAAATCTTACCAGACTATGGCCACAAAATCTGACAAAGACAAAAAGACCGGCGGTGCACCAAAGTCTTCTAAGGAAACTCCTAAGAAAGATGCATCCAAGGCGAAGAAAGTAAATGAGGATGAGGAGGATGATGATTTGGGTGACGATGAAGAGTTGGACACTCCTAAGGCAGGCGCCAAAAAATCTGCAAAAGGCACTACTGCAAAAAAGAAGGATGAGGACGCTGATGACGACGATGATGACGATGCAGCAGATGAACCAGATGATTGGGAAAAGCCGGAGGAAGAAGAAAACTGGGATCCCGATTTTGAGGAGTTTGATCTGCCTAAATCAAAGGTTAAGAAAACAGGTGGCACCGGCGCCGGTAAGAAAGCTGGCAAGGGGGATGACGACGATGATCTTAGCGTAGATGAAGAATTCAAAGATCTTGACCTCTTCAATGACCGTGGCTTTGATGATGATGACGATGACTACTGATCATCACGCTGCAGGTAATCGTAAATGATTTCGTGGTAATGAGTACCTGGTTGAATATTTTGCAGCGTTCCAATTAACTAAGTGAACAGAAATTTCGTTTCATATCCTATTCAGGATTTCGACAACACAAAATTACAAATGTTGAACTGGGCCAACCGGTTCAACATTTGTTGTTTTTTGGATAACAATGGCTATGATTCCGGCCATCATAAAATAGAATGCCTTGTCGGAGCAGGGGCAATGCATTCGTTAACGGCCAGCAGCGGGAACGCCCTGGCTCAACTCCAGGAGTTTGGCAATTTACACCAGGACTGGATCTTCGGGCATCTTGGTTATGATCTGAAAAATGAGACCGAACAGTTAACTTCTTCGCATCCCGACAGGATCAGTTTTCCCGACTTGTTTTTTTTTGTTCCCGAGATAGTTGTAGAGCTAACGGCAAACAGTATGCGGATAGGTACCATCGGCGACGCTACTCATTCTGCCTACAATGAGATAATCAATATCCATTTGCCGGGAACCAGGGATGAAGCCGTAACAGGTCAGGAGTTGAATGCGGGTTTCGATATCCGCGAGCGCTACTCAAAAGATGAATACCTGCACACGATCAATCTGCTTAAGCAACATATCCTTCGGGGGGACTGTTACGAGATCAATTTTTGCCAGGAATTCTATGCTGACAATATTTCAATGAACCCTGTCGAGGTGTTTCTGAGACTGAACCGTTTGTCTCCAAACCCGTTTTCTGCGTTTTATAAACTTGATGATAAGTACCTGATTTGTGCGAGCCCGGAACGATACCTTAAAAAAGAAGGGACCAGGGTTATCTCGCAACCCATTAAAGGCACCCTCAAGCGCCCACTTAACGATACTGACGATGATGCTGCCAACCGGCAACGCCTGTCCGTAAGTGCCAAGGACAGGTCTGAAAACGTTATGGTGGTCGATCTAGTGCGTAATGATCTGTCAAGAATATGCGTTGAAGGTTCAGTTAAGGTAGACGAGTTGTTCGGCGTTTATACGTTCCCACAGGTTTACCAGATGATTTCCACTGTAAGTGGCGAATTAAAGTCTGATATGGACTGGCTTGAAGTTATCCGGGCCACTTTTCCGATGGGATCCATGACGGGAGCTCCGAAGCAGATGGTACTAAAGCTGATCGAAAGATATGAGCGTTCGAAAAGGGGCATATTCTCCGGGGCCATAGGATATATCAGCCCTGAAAAAGACTTTGACTTGAATGTGGTAATCCGGAGCCTGATATATAATCAAAGCACCGGGTATCTATCGTTTCCTGCCGGTTCAGGCATCACGTTTTACAGCGACCCCGAATCAGAATATGAAGAATGCCTGCTAAAAGTAGCCGCGATACGGAGTATCCTTAGGTAAGGCGATAAAAAAAGGGAACCATAAATTATTATGATTCCCTGTTGATTGTCTTAAGAGTTTGAAGGTTATTGTCCTGCGTCAGTCCTTACAGTCATAACCGTATTGGAATTCATCATTGACTGAACTGAATCATTCAGGATGTTATACTTGTTGGCGTTAAATAGTTCCATTTTATCGGCAGGCAACTTCAGTTCATAGGCGTTGTCGCTGCTGGACATTTTTTTGTCGAATTCAGGATTGTATCGAAGGAAATCTTCGTGGCTCATCATGATGTTTTTCGAGATCATTTCAGAGCGATACTTACCGGAGACGATCAGCGTTTTTGCGTTTGCTTTCTCTTTACTGGTAAGTTTCCTGTTCAGTAAATAAGTGGCTGTTACCCCGATTTGTTTTTTTGCTTCTGCGTTAGTGAGTGTTGTTACACCCCCTGAGCCTTCAAAAATATAATGAGTTCCGATAAATTTTTTGACATGTGTTCTGGATTCGGCCGGAAGGAAATTCTGTAATTTCCAGAAGTTACGGCTTCCACCACTTTTCCGGATGGCACTGTAAACATTACCCGGACCGCCATTATAAGCAGCGATAACCAGTAACCAGTCGCCAAATTCTTTGTAAAGGTCAATCAGGTATTTCGAAGCGGCATGGGTACTCTTTTTGTAATCGTACCTGTCATCCCTTGTTTTGTTAACGGTCAGACCGAGTTCGCGGGCGGTAACCGGCATCAATTGCCATGGACCGACAGCTCCTGCCCATGATTTAGCTTTAATCTTAAGCTGTGATTCTATAAAGGCAAGATATTTTAACTCAACTGGTAATCCGTACTGTGAAAGTATGCCCTCAATAGTTTTGAAATAAGGCGTACATGAAGACTTCATAGCCAAAAGATCATCGGAGTTTTTCTCCATATAATCTTCTACGAACTCAACAGCCTTGGCATTTAATAGTATTCCGGCTTTTGTATCTTGCTCGAAAAGATCTTCGAAGCCTTCTGTATTAGTAGTTGTATCAAATTTACCAGGCGACTGTATAGTATCCCTGAGGATAATAGTTTTTACAGCGGGTGTTTTCTCTGATACTTTTTTTGCCGGTCGCTTTGTTCCTGTAGTTGCTTTCTTTTTAACGGTTGTTTTTGAAGACGTGGTAGTCTTCTTTTTTTCTCCGTCGTTCGCAGATACGAGGTTCAGCGTTCCAATGCACAAAATGGCGAGCAGAAATAATTTTTGTTTCATCATCATTTTAATTTGCTCAACAATGCCGACGCTCAGGTATGGATTAAAGGGATGATTTCTTACAGGACTATTGGGAAGAAATGCATAGGATAATTGGTGGAATATCAGTACAGATGGTAAAAAACCGGGGTCGAATGGTTAGGGTCTTTCATTACCGGTTTCTCTGTATAACTGCATCCATTGGTGTGACAGCTGCAGTAAAGATAATTCGCAAAATCGGTTTGTCATAGCTTGTACGCCAAATGGTAAGCCATTACTGTGCCAAAAAAGCGGGAGTGAGATTCCGGGAAGTCCTGTTAGATTGGAAAAAACTGTAAATATGTCAGCCAGGTACATCGCGATGGGATCGTCGGTTTTCTCGCCGGCTGAAAATGCAGTTGTGGGGGAGGTTGGTAGAAGTAAAACGTCAAACTCGTTGAAAACCAAATCGGTTTTCTGCACCAATAATTGTCTCACCTGTTGGGCTTTGGTGAAATAGGCGTCGAAATACCCGGCGCTGAGCACGAAGGTTCCGAGCATGATCCGCCTCTTTACTTCTCTGCCAAAACCATCAGATCTGGTCTTTTTATAAAGGTCCGTTAAATCATTGTTTTTATCCACATTGCGGAATCCGTACTTGATTCCGTCGAACCTGGATAAGTTGGAGGAGGCTTCGGCCGTTGTCAACACATAATAAGCCGGCACGATGTAGTCAAGGTATTCAAAATTAACCGGTTGCACGTCGTGTCCATCTGCTTTCAACCTATTGATAAGTCCGAAGATCGCTGTTTTAATTTCAGGGTCTAAAGCGCTGCTGTTCAATGCTTCATCAAAATAAGCAATGCGAAGTGGCTTCCCTGGGGATTTGATCACGAGTGCCGGGTCGGCGTTAATCTTCTCTGGTGAGGCTGTACTGTCAAAGTCATCGGGTCCGGAAATTACGTCCAGCACCAGGGCGGTATCCGGTATATTGTTTGCGAAAATGCCGATCTGATCGAAAGACGAGGCATAAGCGATCAACCCGTAGCGGGAGATTGCTCCATAGGTTGGTTTCAGGCCTACGATTCCGCAAAAGTCTGCTGGCTGGCGTACTGATCCACCGGTGTCACTGCCCAGGCTTACCATGCACAGACCGGCCTGTACGGCAACGGCGGAACCGCCGGACGAGCCCCCGGGAACCCGGCTTTCATCCATGGCATTAAGCACCCGGCCGTAGCACGAGTTTTCGTTCGTGGATCCCATGGCAAATTCATCACAGTTGGTATTACCTATAATAATAGCCCCTTCTTCGAGCAACTTTGTTACCGCCGTGGCGCTATAAATAGAAGTAAAACCGTCGAGGATCTTTGAAGCAGCAGTGACTCTGTGATCTTTGTAACAGATCACATCTTTGAGGGCGATGACAACCCCGTGTAACCTGCGGAAAGGTTTTTTCCCGGCAATTTCCTGGTCAAGGAAGGCGGCACGGTCGAGCGCTTCCTGCGCGTACACCTCAACAAAAGCGTTCAGATGTTTCTTAGACTCAGCCTGAAATAAAAAATGTTGAACAGTACCCACGCAGGTGGTAGTACCATTCAACAATTCCGTATGATATTTTGAGATCGATTCGAATTTCACCGCACAAGACCGGCAGGTTAAATTGCAGATAACTAAGAATTTATCAGCTGCTAACCGGTGCCCGCGAAGGTAACAAAAGAATTAGTTCTGAGATGGAGAAGAAGTAGACGTAGTTTGTTTTTCTTTTTCAGTCATACCTTCTTCGATCTCTTTCTTTACATTGGTTTTCGCGTCATTGAACTCACGGATACCACGACCAATACCTCTCATAAACTCAGGTATTTTGCGACCACCAAAGAGAATTAACACAGCTAATACAATGAGGATCCACTCAGTACCGCCGGGCATTGAGATCATCAGGAAGTTGGAATTTAAGATAGACATGATACTGATTTTTTTATTAAGTATAGATACAGTTACGAAATTACAGCTTTTTGCGATCTAATAACGCTTATTGAATTCGCTAATTGCCAAATGAAGTCAATAAAGATGAACGGTACTATAAAACTATTATTGTAAGGTAAGGGATCGGTGTGTTCAGGGAACTGACGGTTGAAGATAGGATGTCTTAGTACGGTTTGCGCTGGATTTTAGTTATAAAAACCATAAAAAAGGGCAGGATCGTGTTTGATCCTGCCCTCAGAATTATGTTGTTGCCGGCAATTAAGATTTGGCAGGCACAGTTGCAACAGCTCTTCTTTTCTCCTGGATACGGGCGCTCTTACCGCTACGGCTTCTCTGGAAGAACAATTTAGCCCTGCGAACACGGCCTGATTTATTTACCTCGATAGAATCGATATTAGGTGAATAAATAGGGAAAGTTCTTTCAACACCGATACTATCAGAAATCTTTCTCACTGTGAAAGTAGCAGTATGCGCAGTGCCCTGGCGTTTGATAACATCGCCGCGGAAACTCTGGATACGCTCTTTGCCACCTTCGACGATTTTATAGTTGACAGTTATATTGTCACCAGCTTTGAATTTTGGAAATTCTTTCTGGCCCATTAACTGTTCGTGTACAAATTGGACTGCGGTACTCATAACATTCACTTTTTTTAAGGGAGGCAAAGGTAATTAAAAAAATTAAAATTCGTCAGATATTGCAAGCTTTTTTTACCTGGCAACATTCACTGCGCGCTTCTCCCTGATCACGGTCACCTTGATCTGGCCCGGAAAGGTCATCTCATTCTGTATCTTCTGGGCTATTTCAAATGAAAGTCTGTCAGAATCTGCATCACTCACTTTTTCTGACTCCACAATTACACGTAACTCCCGACCGGCCTGGATAGCGTATGCTTTTTCAACCCCCGGATAGGCCATGGCCAGATTCTCCAGATCCTTGATGCGTTGCAGGTACTGCTGCATAATCTCTCTCCGCGCTCCCGGACGTGCACCACTGATGGCATCGCAGGCCTGGACGATCGGTGAGATAACATACTGCATTTCCATTTCATCGTGGTGCGCACCGATTGCATTGATGACCGCCGGATTTTCACCGTATTTCTCAGCCAGCTTAGCGCCGAGCAACGCGTGGCTCAATTCAGTTTCCTCATCCGGCACCTTGCCAATATCATGCAAAAGCCCTGCACGTTTTGCCAGTTTTGGATTCATGCCGAGTTCAGAGGCCATTATAGCACAGAGATTAGCAACTTCCCGGCTGTGCATCAGGAGGTTCTGGCCATAAGATGACCTGAACCGCATCTTGCCGACGATCCTGACAAGGTCCTTATGCAGGCCGTGAATGCCAAGCTCAATAACTGTTCTTTCGCCTATTTCCATCACCTGTTCTTCGATCTGGCGGCGTGTTTTTTCAACCACTTCTTCAATGCGCGCAGGGTGGATACGGCCATCCGTTACCAGCCTGGTCAGACTCAGACGGGCAATTTCACGTCTCAGCGGATCGAATGAAGAAAGAATAATTGCCTCCGGGGTATCATCAACAATAAGATCAACACCTGTAGCAGCCTCGATCGCCCGGATGTTCCTTCCTTCCCGGCCGATGATCTGTCCTTTGATCTCGTCACTTTCAAGGTTGAAAACCGTTATCGAGTTCTCTATGGCCTGTTCGGCAGCGGTACGCTGTATGGACTGAATGATGATCTTTCTTGCTTCCTTGTTGGCTTTTTGTTTGGCGTCATCAACAATTTCCTGTTGAATGGCAATTGCCTGCGTATGAGCCTCGTGTTTGAGTCCCTCGATCAGCTGCGCCTTGGCTTCCTCAGCCGTGAGCCCGGCAATTTTCTCCAGCCTCCGCATATGTTCCTCCTGGTGTTTCTCCAGTTCGGTCCTTTTCAGGTTGACCACCTCGATCTGCCGGTTGAGCGTTTCCTTGATGGCGTCATTTTCTTTTATCTGTTTTTCCAGCTGCTCGAGTTTCTGGCTGGTCGTCTGCTCTTTCTGACGCATCCGGTTCTCCGCATCGCCCAGTTTGCGGTTTCTTTCAAGGACATCTTTATCATAATCTGATTTCAGCTGAAGGAACTTCTCCTTGGCCTCCAGCATTTTCTGATTTTTCTGATTCTCTGCGTTTGTTTTTGCGTCTGCGATAATTCTTGATGCTTCTGACTCTGCTTCGTTGATTTTTGCCTGTGTATTTTTGGCGAAAATGAGCTTACCGGCTATAATGCCGGCAATGAGTGCCACTATGCCAACTATATAGGTCAATGTGTTTGGTTCCATTTTGTACAAATAATTTAGATTGTTCTTTCATATTCAGCGCTCGTTATCTGTTGTGATTCAA
Organism: Flavitalea antarctica; assembly: GCF_054461535.1. Classification (NCBI taxonomy): domain Bacteria; kingdom Pseudomonadati; phylum Bacteroidota; class Chitinophagia; order Chitinophagales; family Chitinophagaceae; genus Flavitalea; species Flavitalea antarctica. The sequence continues at coordinate 13,948 of NZ_JBTLQG010000004.1, read as the reverse complement.
GTAGAACGAGAGGGAATTTGCGAAAATACTGAAAAAGAGTTATGAATTATGAATTATGAGTAACTAGCTTTTTTTCTCTAAAGCTTTGTCGAGCATAGATTCGAGAAGGTTGAAGCTGGTGGAAATTTCCCGGATGGCTGCTTCGCCGGCGCCACGCTGTTTCATATCGGTCGCATACCATAGTATTACCATGGAAATATAATCCTGCATATCCTTGCCGGCAAACTGGTTTTTATATTCAATGATTTTGTCATTGATCAGCTTTATCGTTTTCCGGACGACTTCTTCATCCGCAGGTTCGATTTTTATCCGGTAACTACGGTCCGCAATAATAATATTAATAGGAATCAGTGTGTCCATGCTTGCAATTTTGAAAACCTTTGATTAAATTTAGTCCATATAAGTGTCACGGCTTATTTGGACAGTTTTTACGGATCGTTTGGATAGTTATTGGAAATTTATTTTTTAATCCATAACCCAACGATTATGATTTTTGCTACAATTAAATCGCCTGTCTTCATCGACATGCTGAGCTTTGAAATGGTTGCTACACTTGCCTGCAGTATCTGCGCTATTTTACGCGATGATGCCGGGTATGAATGCAGTCGTTTCGAAAGAGAAATTCCTGAAGGCAACCAGGTTGTAACCTGGAATCGTCTCAATGACCTCCCTTACGGTGTTTATACCCTGGAACTTTCGAACGGCCAGGAAGAAATGAAAATGCGCCTTGTAAAAAGGGTTTAGTTACTCTCCCAGCATGGTAATGCAGCGATCTATCTCCCTGATATAAAGATTGAGTCTTTTTTCCAACTCTTTTTTATCAGTTTCGAGCAATTGCCCGGTTGCCATTTTCAGCAATGAAATTTTTTGTTCCAGCTCGTCTATTTTTTTGAGCTGGTCATCATGGATTTCCTTTGCCTGGCGAAGATCTGCATTAAGCTTTTCATTATCCCGGAGCAACAATTGATTTTGCTTCAGAACAAGCTGAAGCTTTTCATTGATTCGCTTGAGTTGTTGCCCGATGTCATTCATATTATTTTCTGATTTCAACCTGTAGATCCTGTGTCAGGGCCTTTATTAATTGTTGCATCATATCATCAATCTCGCTGTCAGTAAGTGTTTTTTGCTCATCCAGGAAAGTAAAACTTACAGCCATTGACTTTTTATCCTTACCCAGCTTTTCGGACTCAAAAACATCGAAGAGCTGCAGTTTTTCCAACTTCTCTAACCTTAGTTTCCTGATCGATTTTTCTATAGCCGCATAAGGTACCTCTTTATCAACAACCATTGCCAGGTCCCTGAGTACCGGCAATTGGCGAGGCAGTTCCCGATACTGAACGCCCTTTCCCGGTCTGCTTTCCAATAATCTTTCCCAATTAATATCCGCGAAAAAGACCGGTTGCTTAATATCAAAACGTTTCAGTTCCTTTTCCGCCACAAGACCAGCTTCGATGATTATATCGCCATTGATGCGCACCTGTAAACCTGATTCGAGCTTACTCCCGGTGCCGGCTTCCCACTCCGTTTTTTCAACCCCGATCAGTTGCAAGATTCTTGCCACAACTCCCTTCAGATAGTAAACATCAGCACTGCCAGACTTTCCCTTCCAGCTATCATTATGGAGGTTACCGGTCACATAAAGACAAAGCTTTTTTGTTTCCGTATAAACGCCGGGACCTTGCTGATGATAAGTTTTACCGAACTCAAAAAAACGCAGATCGGCATTTTTGCGGTTGATGTTGTAGGCCAGTGACTCCAACCCTGTTTCAAGCATCGACGGACGCATCATGTTGTGATCCGCACTCAGGTTGTTCAACAACCTGACGGCTTTGTCCAACTCCTTATCATCATAATATGCCGAGTTGGTAATGGAGTTGGTCAGAATTTCATTGAAACCCACAGAGGCCAGGTAAATAGCCGTTTTTTCCGCCAGGATCTGCCGGAAACCATTGGTATCTATTGAGGGCGAAATGGTAATGGCGCCCGGGATCTCAACGTTATCAAGCCCGTCAATCCGCATGATTTCCTCCACCAGGTCAGCCGGAAGTGAGATATCAGGCTTACTAAAAGGAACGAGCACAGTTATCCCTGCTTCGTCTTCCCGGATGATCTCAAAACCAAGCGAGAGCAGTATTTTCTTCGAGGTACCGGCAGTATAATTTTTTCCGCTCAGCTTCTTAAGGAACGCGTATTTTACGGTGACCTCCGTCTTTTCCTTCGGATGCGGATAAACATCAACCAGCTTCGAATCAATTTCTCCGCCCGCGATACTTGTTATAAGCAGGGCGGCTCTCTGAAGCACCTTTACCGCATTCGATATATCGATGTTTTTCTCAAAATGCGTGGCTGCATCTGTCCGCAGGCCGTGGCGGAAAGATGTTTTCCTGATGTCGATCGGGTTGAACCAGGCACTTTCCAGAAAGATGCCTGTTGTTCCTGGCCTGACACCGCTGTTTATCCCTCCAAAAACGCCGGCTATACACAGGGGTTCACGGTTGCCGTCGCAAATCATGAGATCTGAAGCGCTAAGCTTTCTTTCTTTATCGTCCAGGCTTCTGAACAGAGTTCCGTCGGGGAGATTGGTTACAATTATGCGGTTGCCGGCGATTGCGCTTATATCAAAGGCATGAAGTGGTTGCCCGGTTTCGTGGAGAATGAAATTGGTGATATCAACAATATTATTGATCGGGCGCTGGCCGATGGCTTTCAACTTCTCACGAAGCCACAATGGTGATTCCTTTACAACGATGTTGCTGATACTGATCCCGGCATAACGCTGACAGGCATCCGTATTCTCTATCAGCACCGCTGGCGGCTCTTTAGTGCCTTCGTTGAAATGATCCGGATAGGGTTGTTTTACTTTGAGATCAATTCCGTCATGATGACTCAGGTATGCACAGATATCACGGGCCACTCCCAGGTGGCTCATTGCATCCATACGGTTTGGCGTGAGGCCGATATCAAAAATATAGTCTGAGTAAGTGTCAAATAATTTCGCAACTTCCGAGCCGGTCTTTGTATCGGAGGATAAGACCATGATACCATTATGATCTTCTCCCAGCCCTATCTCGTCTTCCGCACAGATCATCCCCTGGCTCTCAACACCCCTGATCTTTGCTGTTTTCATGGTGAGCGGATCACCCGATCCCGGAAATATGGTAGTACCTACCGGCGCCACTATTACTTTCTGTCCGGCAGCAACATTTGGTGCACCACAAACAATCTGCAGGAGTTCCGATCCGCCGATGTCTACTTTTGTAACGGATAATTTGTCTGCATTCGGATGTTTTTCTTTCTCTATAACTTCTCCTACAATCAATCCTTTTAGTCCGCCTTTAAGGCTTTCATATGCTTCAAAATTTTCTACTTCCAGGCCAATCGATGTCAAAATCTTATTAAGTCGTTCCGGTTCTATTGTTACAGGCAGGTATTCCTGTAACCAGTTATATGAGATTGTCATGTATAGTTCTTATGCTTAAAAACAAAGATAATGATTGATCAGAAGCTGAAATGTAATTATCGATCCGTGAAACAAAGCAGCAATAGCAACTAATGGTTTTTTGTAAGCGGAAACCATTGTTGTTGTTTGATTACACCGGTTTGATTAAGCTGAAAGTACCGTGAAGCATCATGTTACTGTGAAGAAAAAACCCCATATGTACTATGGCAGGGCATCTTATGCAATAAGATTGCTAGCCAAATAAAACTGTCTTTTTTATTTCGCACAACGAATGTTGATTACCAATCCGCATCGCCGGAAAACTTTTGTATTTTGTGGAAAGATTAGCGGGCTGCTGTGGATAACCCGCCATTTCATGTGCATATCATTGTGAGTCGCGTGGTATAAAATATTGATTTGCGATTTTTTTTTTCGCTGTTGTCCGGGGGTTTATATTCGCCCTCCCCGGAACGCTGGTAACATTCGGTTAACATTGAAAATTTACCAATTGTCGAGGGAGTACATAAATCCACCGGCATTTTTCATTGTCTTCCTATCAGAACCAGTAATCCTGAACTTGTTTAAACAGACCGGATCCTGGCAGGTTATTGCCAGGCCAGACTTTTGCTTTAACCTATTACGCTCAACAATAAAATGGATATTACTAACCTGAATAATAAGGACCGGAAGAGCCGGCGGAAGAGTTCGATTGACCTGAGTACAATGGTATATGGAAAGGTACCACCCCAGGCAAAGGACCTGGAGGAAGCGGTACTTGGTGCCATAATGCTTGAAAAAAGTGCGTTCGATGCTGTGATTGAGATCCTGAAACCAGAATGTTTTTATGTTGATGCACATCAGCGCATCTACAAATCAATGCAGGGACTGCAGCAAAAAAATCAGCCTATTGATATACTTACAGTGGTGGAAGAGCTGAAAACAAGGGAAGAACTCGAGGTTGTCGGCGGTCCCTATTATGTAACCAAACTCACTAACTCAGTTGTTTCCTCTGCTAATATTGAAACGCACGCAAGGATCATACTGCAGAAATTTATTCAGCGTGAATTAATCAGGATAAGTGGAGAGATCATCGGGGATGCTTATGAAGACAGTACTGATGTATTTGATTTGCTCGATGATGCAGAATCGAAGCTTTTCGAGATCACCAATAATCACCTGCGCAAAAACTTTGACAGTATCGACCAGGTGTTGGTGAAAACGGTGCAGCGTATTGAAGACATGCGCAACCGCCAGGAAGATATCACCGGTGTTCCAAGCGGTTTCGTATCGCTGGACCGGGTGACCTATGGATGGCAGGCTACTGATCTTATTATTCTTGCAGCAAGACCTGCGGTTGGTAAAACCGCTTTTGCGCTTAACCTTGCTAGGAATGCTGCCCTTCATCCAACTAAGTCGACACCCGTAGCGCTGTTCAGCCTTGAGATGAGTGCCAGCCAGTTGGTTCAGCGTATCCTGAGTGCAGAATCTGAGATCTGGCTCGAAAAGATCAGCCGTGGTAAGCTCGAAGAGCATGAAATGAAACAGCTATATGCGAAGGGTATACAAAAGCTGGCGCAGGCGCCTATATTTATAGATGATTCTGCTGCGTTGAATATATTTGAGCTTCGGGCAAAATGCCGCCGTTTGAAAAATAAACACAATATAGGCCTGATCATCATCGATTACCTGCAGCTGATGAGCGGAACCTCGGACAGGCAAAGTAACCGTGAACAGGAAATCAGTAAGATCTCCCGTGATCTGAAGGGCCTGGCTAAAGAACTGCAGGTGCCCATCATCGCTTTGTCCCAGTTAAGCCGGGAAGTGGAGAAAAGAAAAGACGGAGCCAAGATGCCACAGCTGAGTGATCTTCGTGAATCAGGTGCGATCGAGCAGGATGCAGATATGGTAATGTTCCTTTACCGTCCGGAGTATTATGATATTACTTCCAACGAAATGGGAGAGAGCAATAAAGGGGAAACCCACGTCCGTATCGCCAAGCATCGTAACGGTACACTCGAGACCATTAAACTGCGGGCTTTGCTTCATATCCAGAAGTTCAATGATATGGAGGAGGATGATTTCAACAATCTTGGTCTTGGCGGCGGAAGCTGGAAGCCGGTTACACCAGATGCTTCGGCCGGTGGAGATAATGCCCGCCTGTATGTTCAGACCGGCAGCAAAATGAAGGACATACCTTTTGACGATGACTTCTAAGAGAACCGAGCCGTTTTTTTTTGTCGAAACTCTGGGTGATAAAGGTGCTACACAAATGCTTTCGGAGGAAGCTTCGAAGCATATCGTGCAGGTGCTGCGGATGAAGACCGGGGAGTTGTTAAGACTGACAGACGGACTGGGCAAGTTGGCCGAAGCAGTAATAATCAACGATCATAAGAAAAAAACGGAAGTAACCATCAGCGCGGTTTACCTGGCACCCCGCCCGGAATCTGCGAATGTGATCGCAATTTCGCTGCTAAAAAATAATACAAGATTCGAATGGTTTCTCGAGAAAGCTTCAGAGCTTGGTATCAGTAAGATTGTACCACTTATTTGTGCGCGCACCGAGAAACAGCATTTTCGTTATGATCGGATGAAGTCGATCCTGGTAAGTGCCATGCTCCAGTCTCAACAACCATGGTTAACCGAATTGTCGGTTCCAATAACCTTCAAAGATTTTCTTTCACGGGATCTGCTTTCAGATTCGCTTGGTTTTATCGCACACTGCGAGGACACTACCAGGGAGCCGCTGCATGCTTCCGGACATCGAAACGCCAAACCAAAGCTGGTACTTATCGGGCCCGAGGGTGACTTCACGCCGGAAGAGATCAGCCTTGCCACAGGTAAAGGGTTTTTGCCCGTAGAGCTGGGCGGGACAAGGCTCAGAACGGAAACGGCCGGCGTGGTTGCCGCAACGATTATACAGCTAAATCTTTGAGGGGCTCCTGTAAACTATCAGTAATAAATGTCTAGGCCTGCTTTACCAGCTGCGATTGTGACCTAAGGATTTTTGCACAGATGTTTTTTGTGATCGATGGTCCCTGGTAAACAAAACCGGTCCATACCTGCACCAGTACAGCCCCGGCATTCAGTTTCTCGACCGCATCATCCCCGGTGAATATTCCGCCCGATGCGATGATGGGTAAGCGCCCCCCTGAACCTGCACTGATATACCTCACCACCTCAGTGGACCGGTTCTTTACCGGCTTACCACTTAAACCACCGGCGCCGATATCGGTGAGTTTGCTTTCCGGTGTATTCAAACCCTGGCGGTTGATCGTTGTATTTGAAGCGACAATCCCATCGAGATTTATTTCCATAGCGAGATCAATCACGTCATTGAGCTGCTCATCGGTCAGATCCGGGGCTATTTTCAGCAACAATGGGGTGGGGTTCAACTGTTGGGCATTGATGGTCTGAAGATGAGAGAGGATCTTACGAAGAGAATCCTTTTCCTGTAACTCACGCAGTCCGGGTGTATTCGGCGAACTCACGTTTACCACAAAATAATCCACCAGACCCAGCAGTTGCTGGAAGCAGATCTCGTAATCTTTCCAGGCGTCTTCATTGGGCGTCATTTTGTTTTTGCCAATGTTACCCCCGATGATGATCCGATTTTTGGTTTTTTCGGACCGGAGTTTCCAGTCCTTTAGCCTTGCGGCAACGGCCTTTACGCCATCATTATTAAAACCCATCCGGTTGATCAGCGCCTGGTCCTCAGGAAGGCGAAACAGCCGGGGTTTTTCATTTCCGGCCTGTGGTTTCGGTGTAACAGTACCGATCTCGACGAAACCAAAGCCCAGCATCTGCAGTTCCTCAAGATACCTTGCGTTTTTGTCGAAGCCGGCACCCAGCCCAACGGGATTTTGAAAACGCAGGCCAAAGGATTGGGTGACAAGCGAGTTATCCCGCAGAGTAAATTTTTTTGTGATCCACCGCCTGATGAAGCCCACTTCCTTGAGAAGTTTGAGCGAATTCATAGAAAAGTAGTGAACAGGCTCGGTCGGAAATAGAAAAAGAAATTTTCTGATCAGTTTGTACATAGCTGACCGCGAAGATAAGGCGTGCTAATGAAGTGCTAAAGACCGAATTTCGCAAAAGGCAGGGCTGGTATTTTTGACAATATTCTCTTACATTTGGTATAGAAGGTTGCATAAACAACTACCGAGTCCGGGGAAATTTGCCCCGGCATTTTACAATTTTAAAATTTAAAGAATATGCAGGAAGCTTATATAGTTGCCGGGTTCCGTTCTGCCGTTGGCAAGGCTAAAAGAGGCGGGTTTCGCTTTTACCGTCCCGACGACCTGGCGGTTGATGTGATCCGCGGTCTCCTGGCTTCGGTTCCGCAACTCGATCCAAAAAGGGTGGATGATCTGATTGTTGGCAATGCGGTGCCAGAGGCTGAGCAGGGTTTACAGGTCGGCCGTATTATTGCTGCGCGGGCACTTGGATTTGAAGTACCCGGGATGACGGTTAACAGGTACTGCGCATCAGGCCTGGAAACAATCGCTATTGCCACTGCCAAGATCCGGACAGGGCAGGCCGAATGTATCATTGCCGGTGGTACAGAAAGTATGAGTCTGGTTCCTACGGCAGGATGGAAAACCGTTCCTGCTTATAGCATCGCATCCGAGGAGCCTGATTATTATCTCAGCATGGGGCTTACTGCTGAAGCAGTGGCAAAGGAATATTCAGTTTCCCGCGAAGACCAGGATGAGTTTTCTTATCAATCCCATGTCAAGGCAATCAATGCAATACAGAACGGATATTTCAAATCAGGAATCCTGCCTGTTACTGTAGATGAAGTTTACCTTGACGAGAATGGCAAAAAGAAAAAGAAATCATATGTCGTAGATACCGACGAAGGGCCCCGCAAGGACACCAACATCGAAGCGCTGAATAAACTGAAACCTGCGTTTGCGTTGAATGGTACGGTAACCGCCGGTAATTCTTCACAGACATCCGATGGTGCTGCTTTCGTAATAGTGATGGGAGAGAAGATGGTGAATGAGCTTGGGCTGAAGCCTATAGCAAGACTGGTGGCATGTACTTCTGCAGGTGTGCATCCCCGTGTGATGGGTATAGGACCGGTGGAGGCTGTACCCAAAGCGCTGAAACAGGCAGATATGAACCTCGGGCAGATTGACCTCGTAGAGTTAAATGAAGCTTTTGCTTCACAGGCGCTGGCGGTTATCCGGAAACTTGAGATCGATCCTTCTATAGTGAATATCAATGGCGGTGCGATTGCATTGGGGCATCCATTGGGTTGTACCGGTGCAAAACTTACCATACAGATCACGCATGACATGAAACGACTTAACAAGAAATATGGCATTGTTACCGCATGCGTGGGTGGCGGCCAGGGCATTGCGGGTATAATAGAAAATATTAATTAGCGCAGCAACTACTAAGTGCCGAGTTACTTTAAGCAGCTTAAAATCAGTCCGCAATTCGTTGCGGACTTTTTTTTCGCATATTCGTAGTAGTTAAGGACGACTTATGACGCCTCAATTGGCAACATTTTTCTTTATGTTTCGTTAAACCCAGGAGGGTTATTACAGTCCTAACCCGGTCTGCAGTAACCACCCAACCCAACTTATCCCTATGGACAGAAGAAACTTTCTTACCGGGACCAGGCCTTCGCAAAGCCAGCCCACTTCTAATGCGGGAATCCGTCAAATCTATTCAGGATTAAATACTTATACCGGCACCTGGTCATCAACAGAAGTTGTCCACCTGCTTAAACGGACGATGTTCGGGGCGAAGGTGGCGGACATAAATTATTTCAAAAATCTGACCATGGCGCAATCAGTCGATGAGATTTTGAATATAGGTACCACAGCTCCTCCACCGCCACTAAAAACCTATGATAACACCGGTATTCCTGCAACGGATCCTGACTTTGCCATTCCACAGGGCGCTACCTGGGTTAACACCTGGTCTGGTGACGGCACTGTGAACAGCAGGCGGATCGCATCATGGAAAAGCTGGTGGACCGGTCTCATGATCAACCAGACCCGCACGATCAGGGAAAAAATGGTGTTGTTCTGGCACAATCATTTCGCCACGGAATCCAACGAATATATCCGCGGTATTTACGGCTATCGTCATACCGCTTTACTGAGGCAACTGGCTGTCGGCAATTTCAAAACGCTGGTTCGCGGAGTCACTGTTGATCTGGCAATGATGCGATACCTGAATGGTTATCTTAATACTAACACAGCCCCGGACGAGAATTATTCAAGGGAGCTGCAGGAACTCTTCACGCTGGGAAAGGAGAACAATCCAAACTACACTGAAGACGATGTAAAGGCAGCCGCAAGGGTGTTGACAGGATGGCGCATTAATGCGGCAAACGACACATTGTTTTTCGATATAAACAGGCATGACAAAAGCGCAAAAACGTTTTCGTCTTTTTATGGAGGCAAAGTGATTGCCGGGCGTACAGATGCAACCGCCGGAGATGTGGAACTGGATGAATTGTTGAACATGATCTTCAGTAAAGATGTGGAGGTTTCTGAATATATTGTAAAGCGTATATACCTGTGGTTTTGTTATTATACCATAGATGCCAATACCGTTACAACAGTTATTAAGCCTTTGGCGAAGATTCTGCGTGACAGTAACTGGGAAATAAAGCCGGTACTTGAAGCTTTATTGAAAAGTGAACATTTTTATGATGTCCTCAACCAGGGATGTCTGATAAAAAGTCCCATCGACATAACGGTTACGACTATACGCGAATTCAATGTTGTCTTTCCGCCGGATACTGATTTTGTGAATGCAGTGTTTATGTATGAATATGTGAGGTCCCAGGCAGCAACCATGCAACAGAATCTGGGTGATCCGCCAAGTGTATCGGGATGGCCACCATATTACCAGGTTCCGCAGTTTTATGAAATCTGGATCAATTCAGATACGTTACCGAAGAGAAACAGGTTTACTGACCAGCTGATTGGAAACGGGTATAGCAGGAATGGAAAAAAGATCCAGATCGATCCGGTAGCCTTTGCAAAAAGTTTATCTAACCCGGTAGATCCGAACGTACTGATCAATGATTCGTTGAACATTCTGTACCGTGTGCCGCTGTCTGAAAATTCGAAGGCTATCATCAAAAAGCAATTGCTGCTCAGTGGCCAGGACCAGGATTACTATTGGAGCAATGCATGGAACGCTTACCTCGCATCGCCCGGCGATAACGCAGCTTACACTACTGTTTATACCCGGCTGCGTGATCTTTATAAGTACCTGATGAACCTGGCTGAATATCAATTGTCCTAATATTAAATCCGTCATATGCAGCGTAGAAATTTTCTGAAACAGGCATTGCCCGCGTCTATAACAATGCCAGCTTTGCTGAATGGATTATCGGTAAAAGCTTTTACTGCTCAGTCTCCACTTGTTCGTGCACTTATGGGAACAACCACTGAAACAGATAAGGTGCTGGTGCTTATACAGCTGAACGGCGGTAATGATGGACTTAATATGGTTATCCCGATTGAGTTTTATGCGAACTATTTCAATGCCAGGCCAAACATAGCCATTCCGCAAAACAAAGTGCTTACATTAAATGGAACGGCGAAAACGGGGTTGCATCCCGGCATGACGGGCTTACAAACACTTTACAATGAAGGCAAGGTGAATATCATCCAGGCTGTTGGCTATCCCAGTCCTAATTTTTCACATTTCAGGGCAACAGATATATGGATGACTGCTTCTGATTCTGACCAGGTACTTACTTCGGGATGGGCAGGCCGTTACCTTGGGGTTGAGTATCCCAACTTTCCTAACGGTTATCCCAATACGCAGATGCAGGATCCGGTGGCTATCCAGATTGGCTCAGTAACTTCTGTTACCTTACAGGGGCCATCTGTAAGTATGGGTATGAGCATCAGCGATCCCACGGGTTTCTATAATTTTCTTGATGGTGTGGAAGATCCCGTTCCGGATACACCCTGGGGCAAAGAGCTCAAATATATCAGGCTGGTTACAGAACAAACCCAGATCTATTCTGCGGTGATCCGCGATGCCGCTGCTAAAGTGCCCACGCAGGGCAGCTATCCGGGCACCAATTCGCTGGGCGATCAACTTAAGATTGTTGCGAGGCTTGTTAAAGGAGGATTGAAGACAAGAATATATATGGTGAGCACCGGTGGCTTTGACACACATGCGAGCCAGGTTAATGCTACAGACACGACAACGGGAACCCATGCAGTATTGATGTCGAGGGTATCCGATGCGATCAAGGCATTTATGGATGACCTTAAAGGCCTGGGCGTTGACGACCGGGTGATTGGTATGACATTTTCCGAATTTGGAAGAAGAGTAAAATCGAACTCGAGCCTTGGTACCGATCATGGTGCTGCTGCCCCGGTATTTGTGTTTGGTAAAAATGTGAGATCGGGCATTACGGGAAACAATCCGGCAATACCAGTTTCAGCCAGCGTTAATGACAACATACCTTTTCAATATGATTTCCGGAGTATTTACGCATCGATTCTCAAACAATGGTTTTGTGTTAATGATACGGATCTGCAGACCATCATGCTGAAGAACTTCCAGGAACTACAACTATGCATAAACGCCGCCTGTAAAACCACCGGGCTCGAGGACGTCATCAGGGGTTCGGGCGAGGAACTGATCACCAATTATCCTAATCCCTTCGTCGATAAAACCACTATAACTTTCCGGACAAAAGGTGGCCACACCCTGATCCAGGTAATGGATCAGTTGGGCCGCGTAATCAGGGTGCTGATTGACAAGGAATATCTTCCTGGCGTGTTTTCTGTAGCGTTTGATGCTTATGGATTACAAAATGGTGTGTATTATGCCCGGTTCCAGAATGGTTCAATTCAACAGGTAAGATCAATGCTAAAGGTGAGATAAGTGCAGTTGGCCGGTTTTTACATCCAGATTAAAGAACGCTTAGAGACCTCTTATTTTAGGCGCTTTTTCTTTGTAATCTCCCAATATGCTTTATATTGCCGGTTACTATTCTTGCCAGTAATACTGATCTTAAAAGTGTTATGATAAAACTGCACATCACCGATGACCAGGAGTTGTACCTGGAGGGTCTTACGCTCTTGCTTAACAAGCAAGAGGGAATGTCAGTAACCGGCACTTGCCTTTCAGGGCAGTCCCTGCTGGAACAATTACCCGATCTTGACGCAGATATCCTCTTACTCGATGTACATCTTAATGACATCAATGAAGAAGACTTACTGATCCGGATAAGGTCATTGAAGCCCAACATCAAAATCATATATCTTACGATGATGCGCGGCACCCGCTTTATACATAAGCTGGTTAAGCACCGTATCCAGGGTTATGTGCTGAAGAATGCTTCCATCGAAGAATTAAAGGAAGCTATCCGTATTGTTTCCGAGGGTGGCGAATATTTCAGCAAGGAGATAAATATCACTGATACTGACCAGGACTTCCGTTTGACAATTACCGTTGACGACAAAAAGGTTGACGAGATCTTATCCAAGCGGGAGATTGAGATACTTACCCTGATCTGTAAAGAATTCAGTAATGCCGAGATCGCGGCCAAATTATTCCTTAGCATCAGCACAGTAGAAACACACCGCAAAAACCTGATAGCTAAACTTGGGGTTAATAATACTGTGGGACTTGTTAAATATGCATTGAAAAACAAGCTGATAGAATAATCACCCCTTAATCCCCATCGAAAAATCTTGCCGCTTCTCATATTCAAAAAAGAAATTAACTTGCCCCTGTAATCCAGTAGGGCTTTGAGATATATTTTTTCCTTCATATTTTCGTTGGCGTCCTTGTGCGCTGTTTCACAGGTAGATACCAACTACCTTAAAGCTTTGTACGATCACTGCATAGATCTTGATGAATCAAAAAAAGACTCTGTAAAATACTATAGCGAGTTTATCCGTAAACATGCTGACCGTCTTGACTTTGAGAAAGGCGATGTGCTCACACTACGCCTGAACGGCTATTATGCCGAATTGTCCAATTTCTACGAAGAAGCATTATCATTTTATCTGCAGGCGCTTGCTGAGGCAAGAAGAATCAAAGCAGTTGAGTATGAGATCTCTGTACTGAGTGACCTCGCTATTGTGTATACCGCCGTGAAGGAACCACATGAAGCAAAAAAATTCTATCAGCAGGCTGCGGAACTCGTGAGGCAAAGAGGCGAGCTGGGCTCGGTTATCGGAACCTATATCAATCTTGGTGTAATATTTACACAGCTCGAAATGTACGATAGTGCCATGTATGTATTGAATGAGGCGCTCAGGCTGGGCAAACCGGTTGAAGCAAAGATCGACATGAGCAACTTATACAATAACCTGGGAAATGTTTATTTCAAGAAGAAACAGTATGAGCAGGCATTGCAGTTTTTTCGTGATAATTATAAACAGCACCAGGATGAGGGTAATCTTTCGGGGTTCTGGGCTGCTAACCTGAATATAGCCGATGTTTTTGTTGAACAGAAACGATATGATTCAGCGCTTATATATGCAAGCAAAGCGCTGAGGTTAT